>JALSMC010000058.1 GCA_026987995.1 Sulfurimonas sp.
CAAAGATGTTGCTGATGTTTTAGGTATCAGTCAAATGAATTTTGCGACTATGAAAAAACGCGACAAGATTCCGTTTACAGAACTACTAGATTTTTGTGCGAAAAAAGCTATATCTATTAACTGGTTGCTTTATGGACAATCTCCTGAGTCACTTGTAGAAGCTACAAATAAGTTCTATATGGTCAAGTACCTCAGTGATGTAAATGCAAGTGCTGGTGGTGGAGCTGACGAGCAGTTTGAAGAGATACAAGAGTTAGAGATACCTGAACACTTTATGTTTATGCTAGGTGGTGAGCGAGAGCTTAAGAATATTGAAGCGATTAATGTCTCTGGAGATTCGATGGAGCCAACTTTTAGCTATAATGATATAGTATTTATAAACAGAAGTAAAACTGACCTCAATCGTGGTGGTATTTTTACTATTAGAACCGAAGCAGGGCTTTTTATTAAACGTATACAGACTAGAATAGATGGTCAAATAGATGTAATAAGCGATAACTCAGTATACTCAACTCAAACACTTTCTCCAAACGAGATAGAGGTTTTAGGTCGTGTTGTAAGTAGATTTGGGGATGTTGACTAAATAAAGGAGAGAGTTTGAAGTATTTGTATATTGTAGGTGTACTTTTAGTTTTTAACTCTTGTAGTGTAAAAGAGACACAAACTAAGGCTCAGACCTTAGAACCTATTTTAAAAACAAATACAGAGTCAGTAAAAAGGGAACCGCAGTTCATCGCTGATTTGCAAACAGTTCCTCAAGATGCAAGCTATTACACAAAAAACATCAACCAATGCTCTTCTTTCTCACAAGAAAATTATGAAAAACAGTATTTTAGAGTTTGGAATTTAGACAAAGTATCTATTGCACTTTCTGATGCAAAGTGGGCACATAGTAGATATAAGGTAGGTGATACTTATGGGGAAAATTTACAACGTCATAAAGAATCATTTTTTCAAAATAACTTAAACAATGCTAACTATGAAGAGTATGTAACAGTAAATAAAAAAGCACTTACTCTCGTAAATGTAAACCTCAGAGCTTTTCCAACTAACAAACCAGTCCTGCGAGACCCAAACATGGCAGGAGAGGGCTTTCCTTTTGACTATCTACAAAACAGTTCAATAGCTCCAAATAAACCTCTTATAGTTTCACACTACTCCAAAGATAAAAAATGGGCTTTTGTAGAATCAAGTTTTGCTTTTGGCTGGGTGAAAAGTAGAAATATAGTGATAGTAGATGAAAAATATACAAAGATTTGGCAGCAAGCACAACAGGTTTTTATAATAGGAGAGGGTACACCTATCTACTCAGAAGATGGAGAGTTCTTATTTAAGTCTCGAATTGGAATGATGCTTCCACTTGTGAATGAAGATGAAGATACTTATACAGTTTTAACACTTAGTAAGTATAAAAATAAAAAACCTCTTTATGTAAAATCCAAGATAGATAAAAGCATTGCCAGTAAAGATATACTAGAGTTTAATGCCAAAAATATAAATCTTATTTTGAAAGAGATAAGCAAAACAAACTATGGTTGGGGTGGTATTTTTGCACAGCGAGACTGTTCTTCTACTCTTAGAGATTTCTATGCACCTTTTGGTCTTTGGTTACCTAGAAATTCCTCTCAGCAGAGTAAGATAGGAAAAGTTGTAAACCTTGAAAGTATGAGTGTAAGTGAGAAACGATTAGTTATTAAAAAAGAGGCTGTGGCTTTTAGAACATTAGTTTTTAAGCAAGGTCATATCGCCTTATATGTAGGTCAGTTTAATAATAAAGCGATAATTTTTCAAAATGTTTGGGGTGTAAAAACTAAAAAAGATGGTGTAGAAGGCAGATTTATAATAGGACGACCAATATTTAGTACACTTGAAGTAGGAAAAAACCTCAAAACTTTTGATGCTAAGGCATCAATGCTCTACAAACTAAAGAGCATATCTACGCTTTAATATCTAAAAGTGTACCAAACATCTCATCCTGAGTTTTAATAGCCGCTACATTTGCCTCTGCAACTCCAGTTTGTATGATTTGATCAGGAATTTCTTTGCTCAAGTCAGTTTGACTTCTTTGTGATCCATTATCATCTGCTAGTCTAACATTTGCTTGGGATGTTTTAGAATTATTGTTTGTTATACGAGTGTCTTGAGGAATAAAACCATCTGTATTAACATTAGCAACATTATTAGCAGTAGTATTTAAAAAAGTTTGATTTGCTTGCAGAGAAGCTACATTGTTAGAAATTACCATACTTTTCTCCTTTGCTATATAGTTAATTATATAGCGCAGAAGATAAAAGAGAGGTTAGAGATAAATATTAGTGCAAATTAATATTTAGTGTAAATCTGCGTTTAGTTTAATCTCTTTTGTTGAACGAGAAGCTGTTATCTCACCCGTCATAGAGTTTTGTCTATAGTGAATACCATAAAAACCTGCAAGTTGCTTACCTTTGAAGATTTCGCCTTCCATTTTCATGTTTGTATTAATAGCCATTAATTTTTTTAGTTCTTCTGGATAGATAGCTATTTTAGTACCTTCAAGAATTGCAACACCTGCATCGATGATACAACCATCACCTAAAGGTATACCACAAGTTGAGTTAGCACCTAGAAGACAGTTTTGACCAACACTTATTGGGTTACCATCAGTTCCACTAAGTACACCAAGGATAGAAGCACCACCACCAACATCTGAACCAGCACCAACGATAGCAGAAGAACTTATACGACCCTCAACCATAACAGAACCAGTAGTTCCTGCATTGAAGTTAATATATGAAGCACCTGGCATTACTGTAGTTCCGCTAGCAAGTTGAGCACCAAAACGCACTTTTGAAGTGTCTAAGATACGAGTATTCTCAGCAGGAATGATGTGTTGTAATAATCTTGGGAATTTATCTACAAAGTCAATATGTGGGTACTCGTTCGCAAGTTTAAGTTCAATTTCGAACTCTCTTAAGTAGTCAAGCTCAATAGGCTGACCATTTGACCAAGCAACATTTGGTAATGCACCAAATGCACCATTTAAGTTAATACTTCTTAGAGGCACTTTTGCCTCGGATATTGCATAGAGTTTAAGATAAGCTGCTTCAACACTCTCTACAGCAGCATCATCAAAGATGAAAGTTACTTTGAACTCTCCTTCAAAAGAACCATTGCTGATGATTTGAGTATAAAGCGCTGAGATAACTTGGATGTTTTTATGAGCATCGCCATATGCTTCATCCGAGTAAGGTGTAAACGCAGCTAAACATGCTCTTAAAAAGTCTATGTTAACAGTGCAAACAACTTCTGTTTGAGAAAAGTCAACATTTATGCCCTGTTCTGCTAATGCTCTAACAAAAATAGCAGCACTTCCAAAGTTTTCATCCCAATTGATAAGTGGGTAAGTAGCTTGAAGTGTTTTTTCAACATTTAATTGACCTAAGTCAACACGACAAATACCAAAGGCTAGAGGGTCTCTATAACCATCAGTTGTTGTTTTGATATCTTGGATTAATGCCTTAAAAGCATCTTCTGTTTGTATAATTTCCATGTAATTCTCGCTTAATTGATTTCTTTGGCGAATTATACACTATTTTATTCGAAAAATTTACCTTGATTTGTATTATCAAGAGGTTTTCTTTTCTCTTTGGCTAGCCACTCTTGAAGTAGTGACTCTATAACCTTACTCAAACTCATTTTGTATCTATCTCGTGCATACTTCATTGAATCATCCCATGTTTGTCTATCAACAAGTAAACTTCGTGTTACTTCATCTTTTGGTTTCAAACATTGCCCCTATGAAGCTTCAAGAAGTTCTTTAAAACTTCTATAACTATCTACTATTTTTTGATTTTTAACATTAAGCATATAAAACTGTATGGCTTTTTTACCTAAACGCGGTATCTCATTTTTTACAGCCCAAGAACTTACTGTTCCTTCGGGTACTTCTAAAATTTCAGCAAGATTTTTTTGTGTTATATGTAACTCTTTACAAATCTCTTTAACAACATTTGTTTTAGGTTTTTTAATCTTTTGTACTGGA
>JALSMC010000059.1 GCA_026987995.1 Sulfurimonas sp.
TTTATTAAACGTGCAAGTGGTAAACTTATTTTACTCACAGCAGCATCATTTGCATTAGCTTTTATGTATCCTGTTACATATTGGATTCTTACATATGCACAAGTTCTTCAAGAAGATATATTAAAACAAGAGTATAAAGAAGTACACAATATAAAAATAACAAGACAATCTACTATTAAGAACAAAGAAGCTGATAAAGCGAAATCACTTGCTCTATTAGATATAGAAAGAAAAGAGTATGTTACGAAGAAGAATACTTTAATCAAAATACATGATGTAAAAGTAAACTATCCAATGAAAGCACAACTCCTTGCAACACTTACTAAAGACTTAAACAAATTTTCTGTAAAAATGGAATCTCTTTCATATACTGAAGTTGATGCATTAAAAACATTTCAGTTGGATTTAGTTTCATCCAAGGATAGAAAAATTACTAAACTCGTAGAATACCTCACTAAAACATACGAAAATAAATTCAAGTTTGAGCTAGAGAGTATTGATTACGATGATGAAAGCAAAGCATACTTCTCTCAACTAAAGGTGAATATATTATGAAAAACATTCTACCAAAATTAAATATAGAAGACTACTTACATAATATAGACAAAGCATTTTCTCAAAAAACACAAAAAGATACTTACATGATTTACTTGATGATAGTCGCAGGTATTTTTGCTTTTTCTTATACCCTCTTTTGGGATAGCTCTTTTGCAAATTTTGAAAGCACAAGAGCCAATGTTGTTAACTTAGATAGAAAAATAAATGCTGACAATCTGTACTTAAAAGTAAACCCTGAATCTAAAATCATTAACCTTGATAAAGAAATCATGAAAATAAATGCAGATATGATAGTGCATAAAGATAACAATGCATATATAAAGAGTAAGATAGAAACAATATCCTCACTCATTTACGATGAAAGAACTTGGGGTGAGTACTTAGACTCAATCTCTAGAAATGCTCAAAAATATCATGTAAAAATTCAAAGTTTTTCTAATACTTATGCACAAACACACAATTCATTTGGGCATATCCTAGATATAACTATTAGCACAAGTGCCAACTATAGAAATACCTTTCTTTTTATAAACTCTTTGGAGCGAAGCGAACTTGTTGTTGATATACATGATTTTACGATTAAAGCCCAGAACAAGCTCAATACAGACTTGAATATTTCAGTTTGGGGGATTACATACTAATGAAAAAAATAGCTTTAACCTTATCTGTACTTCTAAGTACTGCGATACTCTCAAATGAACTCTCATGGGTTGACAAACAAGTTGATGCAATAAAACCACCTCGTGAAGGTATGAAATCATCCGCTGTTAATAGGATTAAAAACCCTTTTGTTTTTTTACAAAAGAACAGGACAACTGTAGATAAAACAGGTAAAAAAGTCGCCTCTAAAGGAACGAAAAGTGTAAACCCTTTAGTTGTTAAGAAAGAAAAAGTAAAAACTGTAAATAAAGTTTTATTACTCAGTGCTGTTATGAACAACTCTGCCATGATTAGCGGAACATGGTATAAAATTGGGGATACAGTAAATGGTTATAAAGTAAATGAAATCAATCGCAACTCTGTACTTTTAAGCAAACACAAAAAGCAACTATTACTCTCAACAAAAAGTAATACTGATAAATTAAAATTTCTAAATAAGTAGGATTTAAAATGAAATATATAAAAATGCCAATACAAGCAACACTCTTAGCAGTTCTACTCTCTTCAAGTGTACTAGCAGACTGTTCATACGAACTTTTTAGTATTAGCTCTGCAAAAGAGACTAAAATAATTGATTTCGTTGATCAACTTAGTGATGAATGTGGTTTTAGTATCATTGTAACTGATCCTAATGCTGGAAAGTTTTTAGAAACAAAGTTAAATAAAACCAATCTAAAAAACCTTACAATAGATGAAGTACTAGATATTATTCTTTTAGAGAACAACCTCTCTTATACATTAGAGAATAATCTACTTAAAATTTCTTACTTAACAACTCGGGTTTTTGAAATAGACTACATACTTTCTCAAAGAAAAAGTACTGGTAGTACCGATGTTACTCTAAGTTCTAACTCTGCTGCACAAGGTGGTATCGGACAACCTGGTGGAGGTGGTGCAATTGGTGGTGGTTCGAGAGGTGGTGGTGGTTCGAGAGGTGGTGGTTCGAGAGGTGGTGGTGCTGCTGGTGGAATGGGTGCTGGTGGTATGCCTGCAGGTGCCCAAACTGGTATTAAGATAGAGAGTACTGATGAAGTAAAGTTTTGGGAAGAGTTAGACCTAGAATTTCAAAGTATTTTAAACCGTCCACACGATTCTTATAAGGCTCCTGCTCCTATCATCAATAAAAATGCTGGACTTATTACAGTAACAGCAACCGCTAAACAGATAAAAAGATTTGAAACTTATTTAGACCAACTGCAAAGTAAAGTACAGCTTCAAGTCTTAATTGATGTTCAATTACTTTCAGTTACTATGAGTGAAGGTAAAACAACAGGTGTTGATTGGCAGCAACTTTATGCTTTACAAAATTTTGATGTTTCTATAAATCATATCAGTAATAAAAATGTTGATACTTTTGATAGTACAGGTGCTACAACAACAGCAATAGCTGCTAATGCTATTGATGGAGTTGCAAGTATTGTAAATATTAAAGGGCAAGCAAAACTTGATGAAGTTATTAAGTTTCTTCAAACACAGGGAAATGTAAACTCTATATCAAATCCTAAAGTTTTAACATTAAACAACCAACCAGCACTGATTACAGCAGGAACAGAGTATTTTTATAAACTTACAAGCACTCAAACATTAGCAGGTGGAGCAGGAGCAGGAGCTCAAGCTCAAAATGAAAATGTTCAATCTGTATTTTCAGGAGTACTTTTAACAATTACACCTGAAATATCGGATGATCAAACTATTACACTCAAAATAAATCCATCGCTCTCTGAAACGACAACAGATATATCACAAACTGACAATGCAAATAGAACTATGCCTCCCGATTTAAACCGTCGTCAACTCTCTTCTGTTGTAACAGTAAAAAATGGTCATAGAATTATACTAGGTGGATTAATTACCACTAAAAATATTATTAACTCAAACAAGGTGCCTTTACTTGGTGATATTCCAGTAATTAGTTACCTGTTTAAATATGAAGAAAAAATCAAGCAGGTAGAAGAGTTAGTTATTATTATTGAACCACATATTATTCATAAGTCTAATAACACTGTATCTTTAGCTGATTTAGGTTATGAGGGTATGACTGATGACATGCTTATGAAAGAGAGACTATCAAATACAGACCAAACAGATGGTTTAACAGTAGAAAATGCTGCTAAAGTGGGTCTAAAAACACCGAAGAAGCTTCTTAATGCAGCTGCTGATGCAGAGTAAAAGGAACTATAATATATGAACAGTATCTTTGTCAACTCTAAAGATGTTTTCTTAGATATTGTAAATGCGAAAGACTATATTCAATTAGACCGTGTTTCAACAATATACCAAGCCCTAAAGAATTCCATAAAGAAACCACTCAAAATGATTCTTTTGTATGGAAAACCAGGGACAGGGAAGAGTATGTTTTTAAATAAACTCCATAAAGACTTATCTTCGTCGCAAAAAGTCTACCTCTATCAAACACCAATCTTAGATGAAAGTGAGTTTTATAAAACACTAGCACAAGATCTTTTTGAAACTAAGTATAGTGGAGAGTTAAACTTTACACAGTTTATGAAAATTGTAAAATCAAAAGAAAATGAAGAGATTCCAGTTGTTCTTTTAGATGAAGCGCAGCTTTATTCGGAAGTATTAATGGAAAAAATCCGCCTTTTATCAGATACAAGAACTGTCAAATTTGTTATAACACTTCACAAAACTGAAAAAGAAGATATTATAGCGAAAGAGCATTTTCAAACAAGAATTTGGGAAACTATAGAGCTTGAAAATGCTTCGAGTGGTGAACTCAAAATTTATATTCAGAAAAAACTCATGAAAGC
>JALSMC010000060.1 GCA_026987995.1 Sulfurimonas sp.
TTAAAACAATTTTTTTCATACTATTTCCATTTTTATTTGTCTATATTAACGAGAAATGCTAAAACCAAACCCAATTTTGTCAATCTTATTATCGTAGTCTATAAGCGATTCCCCATAACCGCTAAATCCTTTAACATATAAAAACAGATCTTTGGAGCCAAAAAGAGGATACGAGTAGTTAATCTCTGTCGCTCGTTTATCACTAAATGTATTACGTGATTTTAGTTTTAAGATGTGCTTTTTATACGGAAGGATAAGCTCTATTTCACCATATCCTAAATAATCCATCAAATCAGGATTATACTCAAGTGAAAAAACATTATGCCAAAGCTTAATATGTGTGAAAAAGAAAGCAGTTTGAAAATAAGAACTCACACTAACAAAGTTCCATGAACGCTCCTCTACACCTCCCCGACCATTTGATTGATGTGCAAAAGCTATTCTAATAGCTTTTAATGAATCAGTTTTAATGGGTAGTGTTACAAAAGCTTCAGGATTATAGTTTGTTTCTCTAAAATAAGCCGAATCTGCATAAAGTTGCCAAAATGAGAGTTGTGTATATCCTATAGAATACACTTCATTGAGACCTAGTAAATTTGCAGCATAATCATAACGAATACTTACTTGAAATTCCGTCTCAGTAGCTAGTGCATCATGTCCATTTGTTTGTGGATAACTCCCATCATAGCGATAACTCATGGGTAAAAAGTAATTCGCCCCATGTGCCTTTATATTATAAAGAGAGTTAGTGTACTGTTTTATGGTCTCTTTAGTCTCTTTATCATCTGCTTTATCTAAAGAGCTATAGAGTCTGTTATACTCTTTTTTAATATCACGACTTGGATCTGGTTTTGTCTGCCAATAGTATCCATGAGAAGAAAGTTTGTAATATTTTTGAGATTTTTCAATATCAACTTCACACCCCTCACCATGCTCGTACATATAAGCTAGTATGTAAGCAGCATCATAATCTTTGTCTTCATCTGCTATCTTTTTAAACATCTCAAAAGATGTCTTAAAGTCATCTGCCTTATATAAACTATATGCTTCTTCAAATGCAGTTGCACTAAAAAGTGAACTCACACATAGTAATATGACAAATAATTTATTCATAACTGTTCCCTTATTTTTGTACGCCATCTAAAACAGGTACAAAATCACAATCTTCTAACTCTTCTTCTTCTATGTTCTCACCATTTTTTATAAAACGAGTGATAACTTGTTTGCCATCTTTTTGCATAGGGGCTACAAGTATGCCACCATCAGACAACTGTTCAAAGAGTTTTTGTGGTATCTCTTTAGCAGTAGCTGAAAAGAGTATGCGATCATAAGGGGCATACGATATCCAACCATTTTGTCCATCATCTGTTCGTGTGTGAATGTTATGGATATTAAGGTTTTTAAAACGCTTTTTTGCTTCAAGTAAAAGAGGTTCTATGCGTTCTATAGTAAAAACTCCACGAAAAAGTTGTGCCAAAACAGCCGCTTGGTACCCACTTCCACAACCTACTTCTAGTACTCTGTCTGCTCCACGAGGAAAAAGATACTCTGTCATTTTTGCTACTGTAAGAGGAGAGCTTATGTACTGTCCTCCTGCTAAAGGTAATGCATCGAGCTTATAAGCACTGTGTTTAAAGCCTATTGGGACAAATGCTTCTCTATTTGTCTTTGCTATTGCTTCTTTTATCTCAGGGGATAGTGAAAATATCTTCTCTATCTCATCTGCCATTCGTGCTGTTTTTGTTGCTGTTATTCTATCCAACTATTTTATACCTATGTCAATATATCTTCTCATTAAAGTTATATTCTTTTGATTATATCTCACACTTAAGCAAGGCTTATTCCCATTTAGGGTCACTTCGCCTTGTGGTGTTATGATGGAGCTTAAAGCTGTACACTCTGTGTTTAATGCATCTGCACTTATCACATAACACTGGTTCATAATGGCAAGAGCTTTTGTAAGTGTTGTAAAGTGTTCAGCACGTGGTTTTCCCCACCAAGCAGGTACTAGCACAACATCCGCACCCTCAGCTTTTATCCACAACTCTTTAAAACGCAACTCAAAGCAAACAAAAAGGGCTACCTTAAGTCCATTTATCTCAAAAAGCTCAAAATCTTCATCACTTCCCTCGCTCATATACTTTTCTTCATTTCCAAGGCGAAAGAGTCTTGCTTTAGCTCTCTCATGGACTACTTCACCGTTATGAAAAACTTTTGCAATGTTATAGACTTCATTCTCTCTTTTTTCTAGCATTGTAAGAACGACTGTTTTATCTTTTGAAGCACTCAGAAGTTCTTGGGTAGCATACACACTAAACTCAGTAGCCTTTTCTAGGTTCTCATAGTCAAAGCCAGTTAAACACACTTCATGAGCTAACATTAAAGTGTTAGTGTTAGTCTGTTCTATAAGTTGCAGTAGTGTTTGAAGATTTGTAGAGTAGTCTGGGGTTGTTTGAAAAAGAAGTGAGCAGAGAGTCTGCTCCTTCGTGCTAGAAGTCATCATCAAAAGACAAACTACCCTTAGAGTAGTTTGTCACAGTGCCTTCAAAAAAGTTTGTTTTTTGGTCGTTAAACTTTGCAAAATCATCTACCCATTTTATAGGATTTTCAACATTGTAAAGTTTATCAAAACCAACAGCTGATAGTCGCTCATCCGCTAAGAACTTGATGTACTGTTCAACGATATCATCTGTCAGCCCTAAAATCTGTCCCTGTGTTATGTACTGTCCCCACTGCGTTTCAAGATCAACTGCTTCTTTGAACATCTCTATGACTTCTGCTCTGAGTTGTTCAGTAAATAGTTCTGGTCGCTCTTTACGAAGTGTGTTTATGAGGTTTTGAAAAAGTACTAGGTGTGTTACCTCATCGCGTTGTATAAAACGAATCATCTGAGCAGAGCCGAGCATCTTTCCTGAACGAGCAAGAGTATAGATGTAAGTAAACCCACTATAAAAGTAGATACCCTCAAGTATTTGGTTCGCAAAACAGGCTTTTACAAAGTTAGTCTCACTTGGATTTTTTGCAAGTTCTAAATAAATCTTAGCAATAGCATCATTTTTAGTTTTTAGCATCATATCTTGACGCCATAAGTCATATATCTCTTCGGAATTTGTAGAGATACTATCAACCATAACCGCATAAGATTGTGAGTGCAAAGCCTCTTCAAATGATTGGCGCACAAGTATAAGATTAACCTCGGCTGCTGTCACATAAGGATTAACATTATCTATAATATTATTTGTCTGAAGTGAATCCATAAAGATTAACTGCGAAAGTGCCTTATCATAAGCTGTTTTTTCAGCCTCTGTAAGATTCTTATAGTCATTTACATCACGAGTCATATCTACTTCTTTAGGGAACCATGTGTTGTTTAACATCATCTCCCAAAGGTTATATGCCCACTGATACTTTATGTTGTTGAGCTCAAAGATACCTGTTGGATTACCACCAAAAATTTGTCTATCATTTACATTTTCAGTTGATTGGGGGTTATATATTTTTTTTCTATCCATTTTTTGAGCTCCAGTAAATTTATGTTTATGATTATAGCTTTGTGCATATTAAAGCAAAGTTATTCAGTTAATATTTATATTATATAAGCTAAGATTTAGTAATATAAATTTATTTGATTTTATAAAGGAAGGTTCAGTATAAAAGAGTTTTCCCCCTCACTACTTTTAAAAAATAGACATGTACAAACTGTCTACTCTAGCCTTTTTCGTAAGAGTATTGCTTTAAAATTTAAAGTACAAAAATTCAGACTTAATGATGGTGATTTTTTAGAAGCTTACTGGCACTACACGAAGAGCTCAACACCAAACACTCCACTTGTTATCCTCTTTCATGGACTCACTGGTTCATTTGAGTCCCCTTATATTCAAGGCATCATACAAGAGCTCTCGGTTCATGGCTTTAACTCTGTTCTTATGCATTTTCGTGG
>JALSMC010000061.1 GCA_026987995.1 Sulfurimonas sp.
CTCGTTAATCTTAACTGATTCCTTATTTGTGTTATAATCGAAAAATTATAACACGAAAGGTAAAATATAAATGCAAAAATATTATTTTCAAAAAACAGCAAGTTTTTGGTTCGTGAGTATCTTTTTCTCTATAGCAGCTAGTGCTAACACTAACTACTACTATAACAATGGCAAAAAAATAGAAGTAAACAAGCTTCAAGAGAGAAGAGTAGTCCAAAATGAGAGTGTTACATATTACCAGACTGCACAAGGGCATAAAGTTGGAGTTTCCAACGAGATAATAGTAAAGTGTAGTGATGGTGTAAATTGTATGGAACTTCTTCAAGAAAAGGGCTTTACAGATATTAGCAGTTTAAGTAAAGAGCTTTTTTTGCTCAAAGTAGATTTAAATGATGATGTTTTTGCTATATCTAACACACTTCATGAAGATAAAAACATTAGCTTTGCACATCCTAACTTCTTAAAAGAGAAAAAAAGGAGATAAGTGCATGAAAGAAATAACTAAAATATCACTACTACTAATTCTTTTTTTAGTAGGTTGTGGAAATGAAAGCACATCTTCAGTACAAACTCTCGTTGAGGTAAACACTACACTAAATCCAAATGCGGATAAAGAACCTTATTTTAAATACACATGGCATTTAAATGCAGCAAACACGGAGCTTAATACTAAAGGATTTGTTATTAACGAATATGCTGACATCAATATCTCATCGGCATGGACAAAAACACAAGGTGCTGGAGTCCGAATTGCTATTATTGATGACTCTTTTGATGTTGTGCATGAAGATTTAAAAGAGAATATATACTTAACATATAATGCAAATGATGGTAGCTCTAATGTAAAAAACACTTCTACTATCTATGCCTCTCATGGAAACACTTGTGCTGGATTTACAGCATCTCCTATAAATGGTAAAGGTATTATTGGCTCAGCTCCTGGTGCTAAACTTATCCTTATAAAAGAAAATGTAGGTCTACTTGGAGATATTATTAAAGCCTTTGAGTATGCAAAAAACAATGGTGCCAAAGTGATTAGCTGTAGTTGGGGAACAGAAAGTATTGATGATGCACTTCAAACAGAGCTAAAAGCCATGTATGATGCGGGTATTACAGTTCTTTTTGCTTCAGGTAATGATAAAAAGGACCTTGACAAACCTTTGGTAAATGATGAATCTGAATCGCCTTGGGTGATTGGTATTGGGGCAAGTAGTGAGAGTAATGATGTGACAACTTACTCTAATTATGGAAAAGAGATAGATCTGTTAGCCCCAGGTGGAGAGAATCCTGGTGTTTTAGGCTTAGATGATACAGGAGACTTGGGGAGTGCATATCAGTTTGGACTTGTAAGTAATAACTATGCTTTTGGTTTAGGTACAAGTTACTCTACACCAGTAGCTGCTGGAGTAGTTGCTTTGATGTATGGTATAAAACCTACTCTTACACCTAAAGAGATAAGAGATATTTTAATTGAAACAGCAGATAAAGTAGGAGATGGAAGTGAAAACTATATAAGTGGTTTTGACACATATAGAGCTTTTGGAAAGATTAATGCAAGTAGAGCGATAGAAAAACTTCTTTCTCTTTAAGTGTTACTAATAGTAACGATAATTTGCGATAATGTTTGATATATCGATATTTCATCAATTTTCATTCAATGAAATATCATAAACTTGCTGCATGTGTGTAGTTTTTACACAAAGTTCCTTTTTCTCCCCTTCTTGTATAGATATATTTATCTAAATAGACTATAATTGCACAACTAATATTTTAGAGTCTTGATTATAATGTCAAACACTCATGTAAAAAGGAAAAAAAATGATTCACGAAAATGGAAAGATAGTAGATATCGCAATTATTGGTGCAGGCCCTGGTGGAATGGCATCTGCTATTGAAGCAAAGCTTGCAGGTGTTGAAAACATAGTTGTTATAGATAAAGCTCCACATCATAATGACATGATTCATAAGTTCTACAAAAAAGGTAAACGTGTTGATAAAGACTGGATGGGAATCAAGTTTGAGTTTACTGGTAACGTTTCTTTTGAAGAGTGTTCTAAAGAAGAGTATATCGAGCAGATGGAAGTAAAACTTCAAGATGCTGGTGTTCTTGATAAGTTTGAATACAACCTTGATATCATTAAAGTAATTAAGAATGAAGATGGTCTTTTTGAGATGATTTTTGGTCATGATAATGTTGCTGAAGGTATTGAGACTCTTAAAGCTAGAAATGTTATTTTATCTGTTGGACGTATGGGTAAACCAAATAGACCTAAGTATAAGTTCCCTAAAGAGATCAAGCCATTACTAAACTTTAACCTTTCAAAAGTTCAAAATGGTGAGCGTGTTATGGTTGTTGGTGGTGGAGATACTGCTGGTGAGTATGCTTATGGTCTTGTCGAACTTGAAGGTATGGAAGATTGTGTTGTAACACTTAACTACCGTAAGCCTACTATTACTCGTATGAATCCTATCAATACTGAAATGTGTACTAAGTATCTTGATAATGGTAAACTTATCAATAAAATGGGTGTTGATGTTGAGTCTCTTGAGCAGTCAGAAGATGGAAAAGTAAAGGTTAACTTTACTGATGGTACATCTGCTGAGTATGATAGAGTTGTTTATGCACTTGGTGGAACTACTCCTAAAGATTTACTTGTAAACTCTGGTGTTAAAACTGGCGAGTGGGATGTTCCTGTTTACGATGAGAAAACTTTTGAGACTAATGTTGAAGGTCTTTACACTATCGGTGATGTTGTAACTGACCAAGGAAGTATTGCACTCGCGTTTAACCATGCAAGTGATGCTGTTAAAAGTATAGCTTCTAAACTTAAATAATTCTACTTTTACTATGCTTCTTTAGGCATAGTAAATCTTCTTCGAGTATAATTCTTTTATGAAATACATTCTTTTAGTAATACTCACTTTTTTTACAGCCTGTAGTTTGAAAAACTATACACATTCCGAATCAAAAATTATTATTATAAAAACACCACATCTTAAGTTTTCAGATTTAGCTTATGTGAAAAGTACTGAAGATTCAGTGCGACTAGAGCTATTTGTTGCAGGAACAAACGTTCAAAACATAGAGATAAACCATCTAATATGCTTAAACGAAGGCTGTATGATAAAGAGTAGTTTTAATAAAGAGTATCTAAATGAAAACTATCCAGATACAATTTTACAAAATATTGTTCTTGGAAAGTCTGTGTATGATACAAAAAACTTAAAAAAAATAAGTAATGGTTTTGAGCAGAAGATTCAAAACTCTCATGTAAACATATTCTATAAAGTAACACATAATGAGATTTACTTTAAAGATAAAAAGAACAAAATACTATTTAAAATTAAGGATATAAAATAATGAGCACTCAAAAACCAAACAAGTTTGTAGGAGCACACTGCTCGGCTAGTGGTGGCGTTTACAATGCGGTAACAAACGCAGAGGCGATAGGGGCAAAAGCATTTGCTCTTTTTACAAAAAATCAACGTCAATGGGTTTCCAAAGATTTAGATACTGAAACTATAGATAAGTTTAAGTCGGCACTCGATATTAGTGGTATATTAGCAAAGCATATACTACCTCATGACTCTTACCTTATAAACCTTGGGCATCCTGAAGTTGAGAAGTTAGAAAAATCTCGGGCTGCATTTATAGATGAGTTAGAGAGATGTGCTTTACTTGGGCTTGACCGTCTTAACTTTCATCCTGGAAGTCATTTAGCTAAAGTAAAAAAGGCTGATAAAGAGAACTTAGAGATAATGAAGCCTATCGAAGATGTCTGTTTAGATGTGATAGCTGAGTCTATAAACATCGCATTGGATAAAACAAGTGGAGTAAGTGCAGTTTTAGAAAATACAGCAGGACAGGGAAGTAACCTTGGATGGCGTTTTGAGCATTTAGCTCACATCATAGACAAAGTAGAAGATAAATCTCGCATCGGTGTTTGTATAGATACTTGTCATATGTTTACAGCAGGGTATGACATACGAACAAGAGAAACTTACGATGCTACTTGGGCTGAGTTTGAAAAAATAGTAGGGTTTAAGTACCTAATGGGAATGCACATAAATGACTCAAAACCACCACTTGGATCGCATGTAGATAGACACCACTCTTTAGGAGAAGGTGAAATTGGTCTGGATTCATTTAGATTTTTGATGAATGATGAGAGAATGGATGACATACCACTGGTTTTAGAGACAATAGATGACACAATTTGGAAAGAAGAGATAGAACTTTTATACAGTTTTATCGATTAATATCATTATTTTATAACTTTTTGGTTACACTAAGTTCAATTTTTAAAATGGGGAGGAATTGGATTTGATTAAATCAATGAAAAATAGTTCTAAGTATTTACTGGCTCTGTCTATGATTGCACTTTTAAGTGCCTGTGGAACTGATGGGAATACTGGAGCAAATAGTGTAGAGGATGGAAGTGCTCAGTTAGTTGGGGCTACAGTTGTTGATGATGTTAATGCAACAACGATGTTGGCAGTCATACAAGCAAAAATAGATGCTAACGCTACAAATGCTTTTGCATATAAAGCAGTAAAAATTACTTATAATACAGTTGGAGAAAATGGGGAACTTATCGTTGCTTCAGGTCTTTTAACAATTCCAACACCTACTGCAGGTTATGTGGCTTATCGAGCATCGACAGGACAAACACCTTTTAGTGTATCAATGATTTGTGAAAACCATGGAACTATTTTTACTAATGCGGAGGCTCCTTCAAATGTAGAAGTGACAAATGGTTTACCAGATTACTCGAGTGCTGTTTTGATGACAGGTTTAGCAGGTTTTGCTTCTATTAATCCTGATTATATAGGTTATGGTGACTCAAATGATATTGCACATCCATATATGCTCAAAAAAGCATCTGCAAGAAGCTCTGTTGATATGATAAAAGCAAGTATGAAATATATGCAAGATAATGGGATAGCCTTAAATCATCAACTTTACATATCAGGATATTCTCAGGGTGGTTATAATGCAATCGCAACAGCACAAAGTGTAGATGATGGTGCTATAGATAATGTAAGCTTGATGGGTGTTGCCGCAATGGCTGGACCACATTCTGTTGAATCACTTGCAAATATTGAAATAAATGCAAGTCGCACAATGGTTTATCCTGCTTTCTTAGGTTATTTAGCTGATTCTTACTCTTATTATAATGATGATGTAAATGTAACCGATTTAGTTCTTTTTCCAGATGCTACGGGATACCATAACCTTTTTAATGGATCCAATGATAATGTAACTATACATGTAAACTTAGGGTTAACAGACTTTAATGGGACTGGTTTTCCTGGGTCAGATTATGGATTTGGTACGCATACGGCAAATGAACTTTTTAAAGACAGTTTTATCACTGACTATCAAAATAATCTCAATAATGTTATGAGACAAAAATTTATAGAAAATAAATCTTATAATAATTGGACACCTAAGACAAAAGTAAATTTAATTCATTGTATTGCTGATGAAATTATTCCATTTAGTATGTCTTTAACTGCATCACAAGAGTTAAACTCAACAGGTCAGGTGACACTCTCACCAATTCCGTCATCATATATCCCAGCAGCAAGTGCAACAGATCCATTTGTGCATGGAAGATGTGCAGGTACAGCTTATGGTGCAGCTGTTAAATGGTTTGCTGCAATTAGATCAGGAGATATTAAATAATGAAAAACTTACTAAAAATAACAACACTTTCAGCTCTCGCAAGTACCATACTTCTGTCTAGTGGATATAAAATTCCTGAGACGTCAGTTAACTCTGTGGCACTTAGTGGTGCAAATGTAGCACATACTAGTAGTGCTGATGCTGCTTATGATAACCCGGCAAACATGATTTTTATGGCAGATTCAAATGAACTTGAAATAGACCTCATGTATGTAGGTTTAAGTGGAACAAAGTTTAATGGAACTGTAAATGGAGGAGCACAAGTCAATTTAACTTCAGAAGAACAAACTTTTATTATTCCTTCTATACATTATGTTTCTCCAAAACTTGGAGAAAATGATGTGAGGTTAGGTCTTAGTATAGTAGTTCCAGGTGGACTTACACGGGAGTGGAAAGAACAACCAGCTCAATCTGTAGCTGAAGAGTTTACATTACAGATTATAGAAATTAACCCTACAGTTGCATATAAAATTACAAATGATTTAGCTATTGCTTTTGGTTTTAGACTTGTGCACTCTTCTGGTATTGTAAAAAGTTCAGGGGCTATCTCTCGAGATATGAATGGTAATAGTAATGATGCGGGATATAATGCTGCACTTTCATATAAAGCAACACCAGATTTAGAAATAGCAGTAACATATCGCTCAAAAATAAATTTAGGTCAAGAGGGAAATGCAAAACTTTCTGTAGGAAATGCACAAGTTTATGATGGAGGGGCATCTGTTGCAGTACCTTTACCAGCAACATTGACAGCAGCTATTGCTTACACATTTGCTACAAAGACAACTATTGAACTAGTGTACGACAAGACATATTGGTCTGCATACGAGAGTTTAACTTTTACTTATGAGAGTTCTATTTCAAATGTATTACAACCTTATTTTGCCACTCCAATTGCTAAAAACTGGGAAGATACAGATGCTTTTCGTATAGGTATAACACAAGAGTTAGATAATTTTAAAATTATGGCTGGTGCAGTGATAGACAATACTCCTACACCAGAGTCTACACTTAACTTTGAGTCTCCGGGAAGTGATTCGCTTTCTGTTTCTCTTGGTGGACGTTATAAAATTAATGATAGTTTTGATGTAGGTCTTTCGGCTCTTTATTCTATGAAAGAGGATAGAAAGATTTCAGGAGCTGTAAATATTAATGGAATTGATGGAGAGTTCACAAACTCAAACGCACTTCTTATCTCAGCTGGTTTAGGTTATAAGTTCTAAGGAAAGATTTGAAAAATTTAGTTAACTTTTTATCTACTAAGGATGTTGCAAAAACTACGGTTTTTGCACATCTTAAATGTAGTAAAACAGAAGCAGAGATGCTTCAGTTCTTAGCACAAAAGTATATGCAAGGCGAGGATGATTTTCTTGTTCTTACACTTCTCCAAGAACTTTATAGTGTCCAAAATTTTGAACACTTAGAGCACTTAAGTAAACTCAAAACTTTGCTTGAACTCGGTTGGATTCATCAGCAAAGTTTTACACCGATGAAAATCTCTGAAGTAACACCACTAGAACTTTTAAATACAGCAGTAGGATTAACCCCATCTTTTCTGCGTTTACTACAAGAGGGCTCATTGGAGTCAGACTTACCAGATGTAAAACCGTATGCAGATCATCTTGAGTATCTTCAAGACCAATTTTTTCGTATAGAACTGTACCAAAAGATGTCAGTTATTCGTCAAAATGTGCATGAACACTCTTTGGGTATCGACAGACTTCAATCAAAAATGAAACTACTAGAGACTCGAATAGATGAACGAGTAGCACAGACCTCAGAAAACCTAGTACTAGATAAATTTTTTAAGTCTAAAAAGATGAGTAACTTAGAGCAGGTTATATTTATAGCACTGCTTCGTGAAGAGTATAGTGCTACTGATGATTCTCTTCGAGAGATGAATGCACTCATAGATTTAATCTCTTTGGATGATTATGAGCGTATAAAAAACCGTTCTTTACTTGAAGATGGTGCAAACCTTTTAAGTAATGATATTATAGATTATGAAGAGATGCTCAACCCTTTTGGTGGTATTTCTCGTTCTTTTTATATAGTAGATGATGTACTTCAAAGTATCATCCACCCACAAAAGAGAAAAAAAGTAACACGATTAAAGTTGGGTGCTCTTATAGAAGAGCAAGATATTTTTGAGCTTATAGATAGTGAGACTTCTTTAGATGAGGTTGTGCTTAATGATAAAACAAGAGAGACACTAGATAATTTAATGCAACAAGTTGATAAAGAAGTAGTAGCACGACTCGTAAAGTGGGGTATAAAAGATAAAAAAAGTGGCATTGATGCCCGTATTATTTTTTACGGGGCAGCTGGAACGGGTAAGACGATGACAGCATATTCTTTGGCAAAGTCACTTAAACGCCAAGTACTCGCGTTTGACTGTTCTAAAATTCTCTCTATGTATGTTGGTGAGAGTGAGAAAAATGTGCGTAAAATCTTTGACACTTTTTATGAACTCAGTGAAAAAACAAAAACAGAGCCAATTTTACTACTCAATGAAGCAGATCAGTTTTTAGGTGCTAGAAGTTCAGGAACTATAACAGGTGCAGATCAGATGCACAACCAGATGCAAAACATCTTCTTAGAGCAGATAGAAAACTTTCGTGGCATGCTAATAGCGACGACAAACTTACTTGAAAATATTGACAAGGCATTTTCCCGCCGTTTTAATTACAAGATAGAGTTTAAAAAACCTGATAAAGAGCAGCGTTTACAACTGTGGGAACTTATGCTACCACTTGATGCACCTTATGACAAGAAGTTTGATATGAAAGAACTAGCAACATATGCACTTACGGGCGGACAGATAAGTTTAATAGTAAAAAATACAGCTTATAAAGTAGCAGTTCGTAAAAAACCTCTTTTTAGTACACAAGACTTTATTGATGAGATTAGAAGAGAAAAAGATGCAAACTTTGATGGTGAAAAATCTATGGGTTTTTTAAGTAAGTAGAGGTACCTTAAATAGATATATTAGTCATCATCATAAGTAAGAAATAGTTTTAAAATCCAGAGTAATGAAAGAACAGCAATCACTTCGTAACCAACCATCCAAACAATCATAAAATTATCACCAGAGAAAAAAGGATTACGGGAAAAAGAAACACCTTTTAGAATCACATAAAGAAATAGATAACCAACAGTATAAGGTAAAAAAAGTGCATATAAAAAGTAAGCAACACTTTCGTAGCCTTCAGGTGCAAGTGGAAAGTCACTTAAGTGAATTTCTTGCTTACCAAATGAAGTACTTTCCTTTTTATGCTTTTTCTCGCGTTTTACTTTTTGCGATGTTGATTTAGGGTTGTATTTATTATCCTTAGCCATGAAGTCATAGTAAGCTTGATTTTTTTGTTTAATAGTGTATTCATATTCTTCAACCATCACTAAACCCCTCAAATAAATTAAATTTAACAATTTTAACATAAATAGTAATAAATGTATATTAATTAGTGCATTTATGCTAAAGAATATATATTAGAGCAAGATATTAATATATCCTTTTGGGTAGTGTAGCAATAAGTGACACTGGTACATAAATTACCTTTCATAAAATAATAATTTAATACACTTTTTGATATAGTGCTTTAACTGTTTTTTCCTCGGCAATTAGGTGGAAAACAAATATTTTAAAAGCTTATATTTATTATAAATATAGGCTTTGATTTTTAAAGGTAGGTTATATGGAGCATATAGTAACTGCAAACCCATATTTTGGTGTATTTGTACTATTTGTAATGACATTCGGCGCATTTATTGCGACAACAGTCATAGCACGTCTAGCAAGTCGTGCCTTAGCACGTAAAGATAGTGAGAAGATTAAGCTTTCAGTATATGAGTGTGGACCAGAGATTACTAAACAACCAAATAGAATCTCTCCACAGTTTTATCTTTTTGCATTACTTTTTTTACTATTTGATGTTGAGATAGTTTTTATGTTTCCATGGGCAGTAGACTTTAAACTACTTGGATGGTTTGGTTTTGCTGAGATGTTAATGTTTATATTACTTCTTGCTATTGGTTTTGTATATGCATGGAAAAAAGGAGCCCTTCAATGGCACAACATAAAGTAAATTACACACAAGATGGTGGACTTCCGGTTGCACTAACTTCTATTGACAAGATAGTAAACTGGGGACGTTCAAACTCTATATGGGCATTGACTTATGGTCTTGCTTGTTGTGGAATTGAGATGATGGCATCTGGTGCTTCTCGTTTTGACTTCGACAGATACGGTACTATTTTCCGTGCTTCTCCTCGTCAAGCAGATGTTATGATAGTTGCAGGAACGCTTACGAAAAAACATGCTGAATTTATCAAGCGTTTATATGACCAGATGACTGAACCTAGATGGGTAATATCTATGGGTTCATGTGCAAATACAGGTGGAATGTTTAACACGTATGCAACTGTTCAAGGTTGTGACCGTGTTATTCCGGTTGATTTATATCTTCCAGGTTGTGCACCACGTCCTGAAACATTGCAGTATGGCGTAATGTTGCTACAACAGAAGATTCGTGCTAACAAAGCAGGCAATGCACAAAAGCCAAAAAGGTTAATGTAATATGAGAGCGTATACTCCTAAAGACGATGTACAAGCAAAAGCTTACTACACTGACAGATATTATGTTGCACCTCAAGTTCCAAAACAAGAAGTTGAAACTGATGATGTATTTGCAGCAGATTTAGCAGCTTTGAAAGAGAAGTTTGAAGTCAAAGAAGCTTTTATTCAAATGAAGCAGATGATAGTTTATATCAATGCAAATGACATCTATGGCGTTTTAGAATTTCTTAGAGATGAGTTGACTTACACACAACTAAGTGAAATGTCTGCGATTGATTGGTTAGCTAAAGATAATACATTTGAGATTTTTTATCAAATGCTTTCAATGGAGAAACGTAAACGTCTTCGTATTAAGTTTTTCATCAACAATGGCGATGCTGTTGATAGTGTTGAGTCACTTTTTCGCTGTGCAGATTGGTCAGAGCGTGAGATGTTTGATATGTTCGGAATCGAAGCGAACAATCATCCATTTATGAAACGTATTTTACTTCCTTACGATTGGCAAGGAAATCCACTTCTTAAAACTTACCCATTAGAGGGTGATGAGTTTGCTGCTTGGTATGAAGTAGATAAGATTTATGGAAAAGAAGCTCGTGATGTTATCGGACCTGAAATCCGTGACACAGCTCGTGTTGATAGATATGATAGTGAGCGTTTTGCCCGTCTTGGTTTTGAAGTACCTAAGGGAACTAAAATCACTGGTAATGAAGAGCCTAATAAGCAGGATTATCAAGAAGAGGGTGGCGTTTTCCTCGTCAAAAAATTTACAAAAGAGTCATCAAAAATCATTGATGATCCACAAAGATAGGGCGGTAGATATATGGCACAGGTAAAAAATAGATTAACACCATTTTTTGAAAATATTTCTTTTGATAGAGAAGATAATGAACTTATATTAAACTTTGGTCCTCAACACCCTTCTGCTCACGGGCAGCTGCGTTTAATGCTGCACTTACAACAAGAGCAGATAGTAAAAGCACATCCAGATGTTGGTTACTTACACCGTGGTATGGAGAAGATGGCTGAGAACATGATTTATAACGAGTTCATGCCTACGACTGACCGTATGGATTATATAGCTTCATCTTCAAATAACTATGGTTTTGCTCTTGCAGTTGAAAAACTTATAGATGTTGAAGTTCCTCGTCGTGCGAAAGTTATTCGTATGATGCTTTTAGAGATTAACAGACTTATGTCTCACCTTTTCTGGTTAGCAACTACTGCACTAGATATCGGGGCTATGACAATCTTCCTTTATGCTTTCCGTGAGAGAGAGTATTTGATGGACATTATTGAGGGTTATTGTGGTGCTCGTTTAACACATGCTGCTATTCGTATTGGTGGTGTTCCTTTAGATATTCAAGATAGTTTTATCTCTCAACTTAAAACTTTCCTTGATAAACTTCCAGGAAATATTAAAGATTATGAAGATCTTCTTGATACAAACCGTATTTGGTTAATGAGAATGGAAGGTGTTGGTGTAATTTCTAAAGAGATGGCAC
The DNA here is from genome assembly GCA_026987995.1 of Sulfurimonas sp. Taxonomy (GTDB): domain Bacteria; phylum Campylobacterota; class Campylobacteria; order Campylobacterales; family Sulfurimonadaceae; genus Sulfurimonas. The sequence continues at coordinate 11,768 of JALSMC010000061.1, forward strand.
TTTCATGGGGTTGTACTGGTCCAATGCTTAGAGCATCGGGTGTAGCTTGGGATATTCGTAAAGAAGAGCCGTATGAGTTATATGATGAAATCGAGTTTAATGTTCCTTACTCAGATAAGGGTGACAACTTCGCTCGTTACCGCGTTTATATGCAAGAGATGAGAGAAACAGCAAAGATTTTGTATCAAACAATAGATATGTACGAAGAGACAGTGAAAAATAACCAGACAGAGTTGATGGCGCATTCACCAAAATATATTTCAGCTCCTAAGCTAGATATTATGACTCAAAACTACTCACTTATGCAACACTTTGTTCTAGTGACACAAGGTATGAGACCACCAGTGGGTGAAGTTTATATCGCAACGGAGTCACCAAAAGGTGAACTCGGTTTCTTTATAAACTCTCAGGGTGGACCTTATCCGTATAGACTAAAACTTCGTGCACCATCTTTTTGGCACACAGGTATTTTAACTGACCTTTTACCAGGTCACTATATTCCAGATGTTGTATCTATTATTGGTACTACAAACATCGTATTTGGTGAGGTTGATAGATAATGAAAAGATATGACTTAAGACATTTAAAAGATAATTTTGAACCAAGAATGAAAGAAATTCTTGAGGTTCATAAGGCTGGAGAAGTAGCAATATTTCTTTTTGAAATTGGTGACTTTACACCAATTCAAAGAAGTGCAGATTTGATAAAAGAGTGTGGATATGTTCTTAACAACTCTTTAAAGTTTAATGAAGTCGACTGGACTGTCGTAACTACAAGATAAGTAATTAAGATAATGGGCAAATTAATGAATTCAAAAACTACACAAGCTATGTTGTTACAACGCTTTATGCATGCATATACTGCTGTAAGTATGAAGAAAAAATATAATGCTTGTGTAGAAATGATTCAAAATGCTGATGCTATTATGGTGCTGGGCACAAAAATAGCAACAGATAGCCCAGAGTTATATGAGATCTTAGAAGTTATATTTAAAAAAGAAGATGTAAAAATAGTTTATTCACACCCTATTGATGATCCAGCAATGAGAGATATAGTGAATCAGTTTATGAAATATGAACCAGGTTCAGAAGAAGGGGTAATTGCCTTACTCGCATATTACCTACTTGAGGGTGAGCGTTTACCTGTAAAAACTAGAAGCTTTTTAGAAGAGTTAGATATAGCTTACTTAGAAGCTGAAAGTAATACTGGTGAAGAAGAGTTCGAAGAAACTGTTGCACTCTTTAAAGCGGCAAACACTAAAGTATTAATCCTTGGTGATGATGTAATGGCACACCCTAGAGCACAAAACATTGCAAAAATATGTGCATTAATTGAGAATAGTTATGACATTTCAATATATATCGCTTCTAGTTTAGTGAATGAAGTGAAAATATCTCAAACGAGTGCACTAGATGCAGAGTTGCAAGAAGTTGAAGATTTACCTGAGTACAATGGTACAGTTATTTATAATGCTCATGGAGTAGATGAAAATGATAAATCTTTACATGGGTCAGTTCAGTTTGCAAATGCAGCTAGAATTTCTGATGGAGATTTTATCTCGATTGCCTTTGGTGGACAAACGATTAACAGAGAGTTTAAAATTGATAATGAGCTCAAAGGAACAATTGCAATAAACCCAACATTTGATGTTGCAGTGCAAGGGTACAAGTTTGAGAGATCTAGAATTAATAAAATAAATCAAAACAGTGAGAGTAGATAAATGAGTAATGTAAGCATAAACATAGACGGAAAAGAAATTGTTACACAAGAGGGTGAGTTTATACTCAACGCAGCACGTGCAAATGATATTTACATACCTGCAATATGTTATTTGACAAGATGTAGTCCAACTTTGGCTTGTCGTATTTGTCTTGTAGAAGCTGATGGAAAGCAAGTGTATGCTTGTAATGCTAAAGCAAAAGACGGTATGAATGTCATAACTACAACTGAAAATATTGAAAAAGAGCGCCGTGCTATCATGGAAGTGTATGATGTAAATCATCCTCTTCAATGTGGTGTATGTGATCAATCAGGAGAGTGTGAACTTCAGAACTATACACTTGAAATAGGTGTTGACTCACAAAGCTACTCTGTAAAAGATGTAGATAGATCTTCTCATGATTGGGGACACCTCCACTATGATCCGGGTCTTTGTATCGTATGTGAACGCTGTGTTACCGTATGTAAAGATATGATAGGGGATAACTCACTTAAGACTATAGCTCGTGGTGCAGATCCACTAAATGCTGAGTTTAAAGAGACTATGCCTAAAGATGCTTATGCAATGTGGAACAAGCTTAACAAATCAGTAATCGGTTTAACGAACGGTACGGATGTTCTTGACTGTACTTCATGTGGAGAGTGTGCATCTGTTTGTCCAGTTGGAGCACTTGTTGACACTGAGTTTATGTACAAGTCAAACGCATGGGAACTTTCAAAAATACCTGCTACTTGTGGTCACTGTTCTGCGGGATGTCAAATCACTTATGATGTGAAGCATACAAGTGTAGAAAATCCTGATGATAAAATCTATCGTGTCATGAATGAGTGGAACTATGTATCTTTATGTGGTGCTGGTCGTTATGGTTTTGATTATGAAAACAGAGATGTTACTAAAGATGAAACAGCATTTGCAAATGCAGTAGAGGCTTTCAAAAAAGCGGATACTATTAAGTTCACAAGCACTATTACAAATGAAGAAGCATATATCTTAGAAAAGCTAAAAGATAAGTTTGGCTATAAGCTTGTAAATGATGAAGCTAAATCTTTTCAAACATTTTTAAGTGACTACTCTGCTGTAAGTGGAAAAGCTCTTTATGGAAGTGATTTAAAAGTTGCTATGAACTCTAACTTTATAGTAAGTGTTGGTACCGCTATAAAAACTGACAATCCAAACGCGAGATATGCTCTAAATAACTCTCTTACTACAAACAAGGGTGCAGCACTTTATTTCCATCCTGTTGATGATCCAATTATTGCTGGACTGAGTAAAAGTATAGTTTGTGTAAATCACAAACCACTTCAAGAAGAGACAGCACTTTATCTTGTGCTAGATCTTTTTGCAGACAAGTCTAAACTTCCAACTGATATCGTTGATTATTTAGCATCATTTCACTCAACTAAGACTATTACAGTTACTGAAGTTGTAAAAGAGAAAGTTGTTGAAATAGTAAAAGAGATGAAAGTCAACGAAGAGACTGGCGAAGAAGAAGAGATAGAAATCGAAAAGTCAAAAATGGTTTCTACAAAAGTAAGTAAAGAAGTTGAAGTTGATGATAACAGACTCTTTGCTATGCTTGGTATGGCTGATAACTTTATGGAAACTTTTGAAAAGCTTATGAAGAAAAAAGATACTTTTTCTATGATAGTAGGACCTGACCTTTATAACCATCCAAACTCTAAAAACTTAGCACGTTTAGTAGCACTAGTTGAGAAATACTCTGCATTTGAGTTAGTAATGATACCTACTCTTACAAATACACTTGGTGTTGCTCTAATAAATGAGCTAAGTGATAGTGCAGGAGAATATGCAATTGGGTATAACACAGCAGCTGACTTTGAGCTTAATGGTTTAGGTGAGGGCGATCTTGATATGCCAGCTATAAATCAGCAAGAGGGAACTCTTACAAGTATTAATAAACATGTTAATCCTACAAATGCAGCACTAACATATGGTGGATACACATTAAATGATATTGCTAATGCATTAGGTTTAGATGCTGAGAATACTATTGATTATACAGTTGCACTAGGAACTGTAGCAGGATTTAAAGCAGAAGCATTTGATGATCTTCCAGATTATTATACAAATGCTGGAGAAGAGATTCGTGGATATAAACTTGATAACTTAGATGCAAATCTAGGAAGTGATGAAAGTGTAGAAAAAATAGATGAATCTTTTGCTTTAGAAGGTACAATAATTTACTTAGCAAATCCAGTAAGACAGTTTACTGACTTTACAAAAAACACTACAAATCTTGATGAGAAGAGTGGTGTTTATATGAGTGCTGAAGCTTTAGAAGCATCAGAACTCAGTGAAGGAGATAGCGTGTCTGTAAGTACAGAGCGTGGTGAACTTACTGCAAATATAGTAAGTGACAACAAATTTGCAGGAGATATCACAATCTTACCAACATTTGATTCGAAATTAAACTCAGGGGCTTTAGTGAACGCGTATCGTTTTGCTACAGCTTCGATAAAAAAGGTATAGTATATGGATAACGCATATTTAATTGAAACGATTATAAAGGTCGTTGTGATTTTACTTGTATTCTCAGCATTAGCGGGAATTGGTACATATTTTGAACGTAAGATACTTGCATTCATGCAACGTCGTCTTGGGCCGATGAATGTTGGTCCCTTTGGACTTCTTCAAGTTGGGGCAGATGGTATCAAGCTTTTTACAAAAGAGGATATTATCCCTTCAGGTGTTGTAGCACCTATCTTTAAGATAGCACCAGTTATTACGGCAGCAACTGCATTTATGGCAGCAGCAGCGATACCTTTTTTACCATCATTTACAGTTTTTGGATATGAAGTGCATCCAATAGTTGCAGATATTGACATCGGTATTTTATATGTACTGGGTGTTATGGCTATTGGTCTTTTTGGTCCACTTCTTGGTGGTATGGCTTCAGCAAATAAGTTTGCACTACTTTCAGCTGCTCGTGCTGCTGCTGTGTTTATCTCTTATGAGGTTGTAACTGGACTTGCTGCACTCGCACCTATTATGTTAGTAGGTTCACTATCACTTATCGACTTTAATAACTATCAGATTGAAAATGGTTGGTTAGTTTGGTCACAACCTCTTGCGTTTATACTTTTTTGGATTGCTGCATTTGCTGAAACTGGTCGTACACCATTTCACCTAATCGCAAATGACCACGAAATTATTGATGGTTTTGGTACTGAGTACTCTGGTATGAGATGGGGTCTTTTCTTCATTGGTGAGTATGCAAACATGTTCTTTATATCTTTTGTTATCCCTATCATCTTTCTTGGTGGTTTTGGTGATGGAAGTGTTTTAGGTGCATTTGCATTACTTGGTAAGATGGCATTTTTCTTCTTCTTTTTCTTATGGACTAGAGCTGCATGGCCAGATGTAAGACCAGATCAGCTTATGTGGTTATGTTGGAAAGTGCTTATGCCATTAGCAGTGATTAACGTTGTTATCACTGGTTTTGTGATGATGTTTTAAGGGATGATGATGGAACAATTTAATAATAGAAACGTAGCTGATAACGGCTACTATATGGTAGACATTGAAGATTATCCGACTGATGGTTGGGGACAATTCAAGCGAATAGTAAAAAGAACATTTAGAATTGAGCTTTTTGTAGGTTTGTGGGTAGTTATGAGAGAGATGATTAAGTTTGATATTCATACTATCTCTTACCCAGAGGAGAAGATGCCTATTGGACCGCGTTACCGTGCTGTTCACGAGATGAAACGTCTTTGGGAGTCTGATGCTGAGCGTTGTATTGGTTGTGGGCTTTGTGAGAAGATTTGTATCTCTGACTGTATTCGTATGGATACAAGCATAGATGAAGATTCTCGTAAAGAGGTTTCAAGTTATACGATTAACCTTGGTCGTTGTATCTTTTGTGGATACTGTGCTGAAGTTTGTCCTGAACTTGCAATTACACATGGTGGTGAGTATGAAAATGCATCTGAGCAACGTGAACATTTTATTGATTATGCAGGAATGTTGACACCAATTGATGTAATGAAAGCAAATGCTCAAAAAGAGTTCGAAGGTTTTGGTGCTATTACACCACATGAAGATGAGCGTGTTAAAACAACACCTCTAGCATATTAAGGAGATTGGACTATGTTTGAAGCAGTAGCATTTTACCTGTTTGCATTTTTAACGATAACGATGTTTTACATCACTGTAACTACAGCACAAGCGTTATATGCACTAAGTGCATTAGCAGCAGGAATGATTTTTATATCAGCATTTTTCTTTATTCTAGGTGCTGATTTTTTAGGTGCGGTACAAATTATCGTTTACACTGGTGCTGTTATGGCACTTTATGCCTTTGGTATGATGTTCTTTGATACAACTCGTGAAGTAAAAGAGAAGAATGGAAACAAGTATATTGTTGTTGGTTTGAGTGTGCTTGCAGCAGTTATGATAGTTGCTATCTTCTCAGCTCCAATCATCTCTACAAACATGCAAGCTTTTTATCCAATGATAGAAGGTGCAGGTAATACTCAAATGGTTGGTATGGTACTTTTTACTAAGTATTTAGTTCCTTTTGAAGTTGCCGCTATCATGCTTTTAGTTGCAATGGTTGCTGGAATCGTTTTAGCGGGTAAGAAGATGGATTTATCACTCACACTTCTTAATGCTGAAGAGATTCAAGAAATTGAAGATGAAAAAAATAAGAAGGTACTCTCATGATGGAAATTGGTTTAAATCACTATCTAGTTCTATCTACAATATTATTTGCTATTGGTCTAATAGGTGTAATGCGTAGAAAGAATCTTCTTATGCTATTTTTTGCAACAGAAATTTTACTTAACGCAGTTAATGTAGGCTTTGCAGCAATTTCACACTACTATGGTGACTTAACGGGTCAGATGTTTGCATTTTTTGTAATTGCAATCGCTGCTTCTGAGTTAGCTGTAGGACTTGGTTTATTAATCGTTTGGCATAAGCGCCACGGTACAATTGACTTAGATACTATGTCAAGTATGAGAGGATAAATAAATGGAAAAATATTTATATATAGCACTTTTTGCTCCCTTAGTGAGTTCACTATTTGCAGCACTTTTTACGGCAACACCAAAAAAACAGTTTGTAGGAATCGTAGCGAGTCTACTGATATTTACTGCATTTGTTGCTAGTTCTATACTTTTAACACATGTTTTAAGTGGTGAAGAAGTTGTTCATGTTGAGTTAATGACTTGGATGGCTACAGGTAACCTTTATATCCCATTTGGTTTTGTAGTTGATCAAGTATCTGTAACTATGATGATGGTTGTAACTCTTGTTTCAACTATCGTGCATATTTATGCGATTGGTTATATGGATCATGACTCAGGATTTAATAGATTTTTCTCTTATCTTTCAGCATTTGTTTTCTCCATGATGATTCTTGTTATGAGTGATAACTTTGCAGGTCTTTTCATAGGTTGGGAAGGTGTTGGTCTCTGTTCTTGGTTACTCATCGGTTTCTGGTTTCACAAAGAATCAGCTACATGGGCAGCAAACGAAGCATTTATTATGAATCGTATCGCTGACCTTGGAATGTTAATCGGTATTTTTCTTGTATATTGGAATACTGGTACACTTCAGTACGATGGTGCATTTGCAGCATTTGCTAATTTAGATCATGCTACACTCACTTGGATAGGAATTTTTCTTTTCATCGGTGCTATGGGTAAATCAGCACAATTTCCACTTCATACGTGGTTAGCTGACGCGATGGAAGGTCCTACACCTGTTTCTGCACTTATTCATGCAGCGACGATGGTTACAGCGGGTGTTTATCTTGTAGTTCGTTCAAACGAGCTATATGCACTTATTCCAAATGTTGGTCTCTTTATCGCTTCGCTTGGTGCATTTGTTGCAATATTTGCCGCAACTATGGCACTTGTTAATCGGGATATTAAAAGAGTAGTTGCATACTCAACACTTTCTCAGCTTGGTTATATGTTTGCTGCTGCTGGACTTGGGGCTTACTGGGTTGCACTCTTTCACCTTATGGCTCACGCATTCTTTAAAGCACTTCTTTTCCTTGGTGCTGGTAATGTTATGCACGCAATGCACGATGAACTCGATCCATTTAAGATGGGTGGACTTGGAAAGGTTATGAAGGGCACGATGATTATGATGACATTAGCATCAGTTGCACTTGCTGGTATCTTCCCACTTGCAGGTTTCTTCTCAAAAGATTTAATCTTAGAAGTTGCATTTGTTGATCATCACTTTATAATTTACTCAGTACTTTTACTTACTGCTGGTTTAACTGCATTTTATTCTTTTAGAATTATTGCACTTATTTTCCACGGTGAAGATAGACACACAGCACTTGGTCACCATCCACATGAAGCATATAAGTTTATGCTTATTGCGATGAGTCCACTGCTTATTTTAGCTATTATTGCTGGTTTTACTATGAAAATGCCTTTCTTTGAGATGGTTACTGAATTACTTCCAGCTACTGAGTACCATATTCATTCACATCTAACATATTGGATTATGACTATTGGTACACAAGCTTTTGTTCTATTATCAATCTTTTTCGCATATAAAAAGTATATGAGCAGTAATGTGAAGATTCCAGACGGAACATCTAAAATGGAAAATAGTTTTATGTATAAGCTACTTATCAATCAGTATTATATTCCATATGCATATGAAGAGTATTTAGTAAAACCTTATAAAGAACTCTCAACAGTACTTTGGGAACAGGTAGATAAAAAAATAGTTGATGCAAGTGTTGATGGTATAGCAAATATCTTCTATAGCACAGGTGTAAACACAAGACACATGCAGAGTGGAAATCTTTCTACAATGTTAAAATGGATGGTTGCAGGTACAGTTGCATTACTGTCATTAGCGGTAGTTTTTGGACTAGCAGCTAGATATTCTGGTGAGATAACTACTATCTTATCAGGTTTAGGAGTTTAGTATATGTTAGATCATATTTTAAGTATTTTAATTTTCTTCCCAGCATTCGCAGGAATTATGGGATTTATGATAAACAAAGAGAGCATGAGAGCTTATGGTACTGCAGTTGCAGCTATTGAGTTCGCACTCTCTTTATGGTTATGGTTCTCGTTTGATAACAATGTATCTGGTATGCAGTTTATGGAGCATATGGCTTTAGTTCCTTCATTTGGAATTAACTATATCTTAGGTGTTGATGGAATTTCACTTTTCATTATCATTATGGCTTCATTCTTTACGATGATTGGTATTGCTTCATTATCACCAACTCATAGTATCAAAAACATGATAATCACACTTCTGTTTTTACAGATGACAATGATTGGTGTATTTGCTGCTCTTGATGCGATTGTATTTTATGTGTTTTGGGAACTTTCACTTGTACCGATGCTTTATCTTATCGGTGCATGGGGTGGACCTCTTCGTATATATGCATCTGTTAAGTTTTTCCTTTACACTTTTACAGGTTCTCTTGTTATGCTTGTTGGTATGCTTTTTATGGCTTACTTCTTTTATCAAGCAACGGGTGTATGGTCATTTGCTATTCTTGATTGGTATAGACTTATCCTTCCTGAATCGTTTCAGTTATGGTTATTTGCAGCATTCTTTATTGGTTTTGCTATCAAAGTTCCTATGTTTCCATTTCATACATGGTTACCATATGCACATGGTCAAGCACCAACTATCGGTTCGGTTATACTAGCGGCAGTTTTATTAAAAATGGGTACATATGCATTTATCCGTTTTTCATTGCCACTATTTCCTGATGCTTCAGTATTTTTCATGTACCCGATTGCAGTTCTTGCAATTATCATGATTATCTACACGGCTATGGTTGCGTATGCACAAAAAGATATTAAGCAGGTTGTTGCTTACTCATCTGTATCGCACATGGGTGTTATCATTCTTGGTACATTTGCTCTAAATGTTGAAGGTATCTCTGGTTCAATCTTTTTAATGATTGCTCACGGTGTTGTTTCAGGAGCTCTCTTTTTACTTGTAGGTGTTATCTATGACAGACGTCATACAAAACTTATGAGTGAGTTTGGTGGTCTTGCACATGTTATGCCTAGATATGCAACTATCTTTGGTTTAATGCTAATGGCTTCAGTTGGTATGCCTCTTACGATTAACTTTGTAGGTGAGTTTCTTTCACTTCTTGGTTTTTATCAGCAGTCACACATCTTAACTCTTTTAGCAGGTATTGCTATTGTTGTTGGTGCGATTTATATGCTTACTGCATTCAAAAAAATCTTTTTTGGTGAAGTAACAAAAGAGGAGAATAAAAATCTTCCAGATGTAAGTAGACGTGAACTTTTAGCGCTTATTCCTTTATCTATCATTACAGTATGGTTAGGTATTTATCCTAAACCAGTTTTAGGTCCGATAAATAACTCAGTAGAAGCAGTTGTACAACTAATGCACAACAAAGCAACTTCACACGAAGCAAAAATGAGAATACCTAATGTATCAGGTGTTGTTATCTCTAAAACTTCAGCTAAGGAGGCACACTAATGTTAAGTCCTATAAATGTTTCTTTAGAGTCTTTAAACCTTATTACACTCGCTCCAATGCTGATTCCAGTAATTGGTGCCTTACTTATTTTAGTAATAGACATCATCAAAGGTGGACTTGATAAGTCACTTTATGTTGTACTTGCTATCCTCTTTCTTGCACTAGATTTTGGTGCTCTTTTAGAGTCTGCTGGTGCATTTAGTAAAGATGGTATCATGCTTGGTGTATTTGATGTTATGCTTATAGATGGTTTAGCGATTATCTCTCAGTTTATCATTGTTCTTACATCGATGCTTTTCATTCCATTAGCACTTACAAACAAGCGTTTTCACGAGTTCTCATATCCTGAGTTCTTTGCACTCTTTTTGTTTATGATTTCTGGTTTCCAGTTTATGGTTGCAACTGATAACTTAATTCTTATCTTTGTAGGTTTAGAGACAGCTTCATTAGCTCTTTATACTCTCATCGCTATGCATAACCGTGACAAATCATTTGAAGCGGCTATAAAGTACTTCACAATGGGTGCATTAGCTGCTGGTTTTTACTCATTTGGTTCTATGGTGTTTTATGCACTTACAGGTTCAATCGAGATTAATCAAATAGCTGCTGTTTTACAAGCAAATAATTATACTGATATAGGTTTTGTACTTATAGCAGTTGTTATGATGCTAGCATCTTTTGGATTTAAGCTTTCAGTCGTTCCTTTTCATACTTGGACACCTGATGTTTATGAA
>JALSMC010000062.1 GCA_026987995.1 Sulfurimonas sp.
CACTTCATTTGTAAAACCACTACAGATGATGGATGAGAAGTTAGAACACTTTTTCACACCACTCTCTCACTTAAATGCAGTGAACAATTCAGAAGCAACTCAAGAAGTCTATACTCAAAGTTTGCCTATCATAACAGAGTACTCGACAAAACTTTCACAAAACATAGAAATATATAAAGCATATAAAGAAATACAAAAAAAGGAAGAAACTACTCTTAATTATCAGCAAAAAAGAGTAGTATCATTAAATATTGAACACTTTGAACTTAGTGGTGCACACCTTGATGCAGATGTCAAAAAAAGACTTGAAGAGATAAATATAAGAAAAAGTGAGTTGACAAATAACTTCTCTCAGAACCTTTTAAATGCGACAAATGATTATGAGTATATCATTACTGATGAGAAAGATATTGAGGGACTTCCTAGTAGTGAGATTGAAAATGCTAAGATGCAAGAGGATGGGGTAACTAAATATAAGTTCACTTTACAAATGCCTTCATATATAGCTTACATGACTTACGGGAAAAATGAAAAAATCCGTGAGGCACTCTACAAAGCATATGTATCACGTGCACCTGAAAATGCAAAAATCATAGAAGAATTACTCTCACTCAAGAGCGAAATGAGTAAACTTTTAGGATTTAAAAATTATGTAGAGTATTCCCTCTCAAGTAAAATGGCAAAAAATGAAGATGAAGTTTTAGATTTTTTACAAAACTTACTCACAAACTCAAAAGCACAAGCAAAAAAAGAACTAGGTGAGTTACAAAAAAGTGCACCTAAAGATTTGCAAAGTTTTGATACAGCCTTTTACAGCGAACTCCTCAAAAAGGAGCAATATGACATAGATGAAGAAGAATACAGACCCTATTTTGAACAAAAAAGTGTAGTAAATGGAATGTTTGATTTTTTAAATAAACTCTTTGGGATGAAATTTGTAAAAGTAGAAGAAGAGTTATGGCATGAAAAAGCTTTCTCCTATGATGTATATGTGGCAGATAAACTAAGGGCTAGAATCTACCTTGACTTAGAAGCAAGAGAATCTAAACGCGGTGGAGCATGGATGCATAACTACCAGACTCATTGCGTCAATGAAAAAGGCGAAGAACAACTCGCATCTGCATTTGTTGTTTGTAATTTTCCCTCTTCTAGTGATACTAACCCATCACTATTACGTCATGATGATGTTGTCACTCTTTTTCATGAGATGGGACATACCATCCATCATGTGCTTTCACAAGTAGACGAAAATGAAGTAAGTGGTGTGAATGGTGTTGAGTGGGATGCAGTTGAGTTTCCTTCACAGTTTTTAGAAAACTTTGCCTATGAGCCTCAAATCTTAAAAATGTTCGCAAAGCACTATAAAACAGGTGAAATAATATCAGATGTGATGATAGATAAACTAGTCCGCAGTAAGAATTTTCTCTCTGCTATGGGAATGCTACGCCAACTAGAATTTTCTATCTTTGATTTAAAAGTCCATAATGGGGTTTACAGTGAAAATGAAGTGCAAAATATTCTCAATAATATAAGAGAAGAAACAGCACTTATCAAAACACCTGAGTATAACAAGTTCCAAAATGGATTTGCACATATATTTGCGGGTGGCTATGCTGCTGGATATTATAGTTATAAATGGGCTGAAGTATTAAGTGCAGATGTATTTTACTCTGTGATAGATGAGGGTATATTTGAGTCTCAAACAGCACAAAAGTACTTAGATGTAGTTCTCAATGGTGGTGGAGCTAAAAGTATGCAAGAGCTTTTCTTCGAACTTATGAATAGAAATCCTGATACTACAAAACTACTGCGTTTAAACGGTATTAGCTAGTGCAATATCTTGTTATTTTCACTTTTCTTTTATCATTACTCCAAGGAGCACAAACATTGAAAATAGCAACATATAATGTAGAGAATCTTTTTGATTTACAAAGAAGTGGATACGAGTATCAAGAGTATATCCCTTACTCTTATTCAAAATGGAACAAAAAAAATTATAATATAAAACTCAAAAATATTGCAAAAGTCATTATCGACATAGATGCAGATATTATTGGTCTCCAAGAGATAGAATCACTCCAAGCACTTAAAGATTTAAGATATACACTTAAAAGAGAGGGTTTATACTATCAGTACTATAAAATAGCCAACTATAAACATACGACGATTAAAGTAGCTATACTTAGTAAAATACCTTTTGTGTACACTCATGAAATAGCTGTAAAATCTTCATATAGATATAGAAACATTTTAGAAGCAAAATTTAAAATAAACAATCAAGAACTTTTTATTTTAGTAAATCATTGGAAGTCAAAAGCAGGACCAGAGAGTATGAGAGTTGTTTCTGCAAAGAAAGTTCTTAAACGCAGTGAAGAACTAGGTTTAGATAAAAATATAATTGTACTTGGAGATTTTAACTCCCACTACGAAGAGCATATACTCTTCAAAAGAAAAAGAAAACATAATGACACTGATGGAATAACAGGAATAAATCATGTTTTAGGAACTATTGAGCATACAGACATAGCAGCTAAAACAAAGATAGACCAAGGAGAATTATATAACCTCTGGTATGACACAAGTGAGAATAATCGATACTCATATATCTATAGAGGTAAAAAAGAAGCCTTAGATAACATCCTAATATCTCCTTCACTCTTAAACAATCAAGGCATATACTATAAAAACAAGAGTATACATCCATTTGAGAGAGATTATCTCTTTAAAGGTAAAAGTATCAACAGATGGAAAATGAGCCGTAAAAAGCCTCGTATACATAAAGGAAAAGGGTACTCAGACCACTTAGCTGTTATAGCAGAGTTTGTTGTGAACTAAGACACCAATCTATCTCTTTTATCTTATGAAGTCTTAAATATTCATTTGTTTTAGAAAATGGTTTTGACTTAAAAAAGCCTCGATAAGATGAGAGAGGTGATGGATGAGGAGCTTTTAGTACTAAGTGTTTTCTTTCATCAATCAATATCTCTTTTTTTTGTGAAGGTCCACCCCATAAAACAAAAACTATATTTTCTTTCTCTTCTGATAGCTTTTTAATTACACTATCAGTAAAAATTTCCCATCCTTTATTCTTATGCGAATGAGCTAGCCCCTTTTCTACTGTTAGAACACTATTAATAAGTAAAACACCCTCTTTTGCCCATTTAGTCAAATCACCGTTTAAAGGCATACTACAGGCAGTATCATCTGCTAACTCTTTATATATATTTTTTAAAGAAGGCGGAATTTTAATACTAGAAGTAACTGAAAAAGCTAAGCCGTTAGCTTGATGGAGACCATGATAAGGATCTTGTCCTATAATTACAACTTTTACTTTATCTAGGGGAAGTAAATTAAAAGCTCTAAATATATCTTTGTATGGAGGAAAAATAGTTTTTGTTTTATACTCTTTATCTACAAAAGCAAGTAAGTCAACAAAGTAATCTTTTTGAAATTCATCAGCAAAAAAATCAGACCAATCATCATTTAAAGTCATAAAAATCCTAAAGAAAGAGTTTATTGTAAAGATATAAAGAAAAGTAACTAAAGAAGAAAAAGGTTTTTTCACCAAATAGTTGTGCTTAATACAAATGCGAAGCATACGTCAAGTATGTGAGTGTTTTTATTAAGTGCAAATATGAAGTAAAAAACAACTAACTAGGCAACGACCTACGTTTCCAATCCTGAAAGGATAAGTATTATCAGCGAAGAGGGGCTTAGCTTCTGGGTTCGGAATGGGACCAGGCGTTTCCCCCTCTCTATAGCCACCTAGACAAGTTGTATTTAAAGACACCTAAATGTGTTTAAATCCAACTTGTTAGTAGTTGTAAAAGGGTTAATGAAAGTAAATTCATTAATTAAAATTGTTAAAGTCAACATAACTTCTAAATAACTTCTAAA
>JALSMC010000063.1 GCA_026987995.1 Sulfurimonas sp.
TGCAATAGGAATTACAGCATGTAATGGACAGGCTGAGCCTAAAAAACAAGAGACTAAGCTTCAAAGTATCATCAAAAAAGGTGAATTAGTTCTAGGAACATCAGGAAATATGACTCCTATGACTCGCTCTATTGATGATGGAAAAACTGCAGTTGGTTTTGACATCGACCTTGCACAATCTATAGCAGACACTATGGGTGTAAAACTTGTTATAAAAGTTATGCCACTTAATAAGCTTGTTAATGCTGTTACTACTGGCGAAGTAGACATGGTTATCTCTAACTTAACTATCACACCAGAGAGAAATACGAAAGTTGCGTTTGTAGGTCCATACCTTACTTCTGGAAAGTGTATCGTTACTCAAGTTCCTGATTTAGCACATGCAAATAAAGAAGAGCTAAATGCTTCACATAAAAGAATCGCGGTAACATTAGGTTCTACTAGTGAGCAGTTTGTAAATATGGCTATGCCTGGTGTAACACCAGTAGCTGTTAACACTCAAGAAGATGCTATTAGTTTAGTGAGAAATCATAAAGTGGCTGCGTTTTTAACTGAGTACCCAGTATGTAAAGCTATCATCACAAACAATCCTGATGATAAGTTTATCTCTGTATTTACTAACTTAACTTACGATCCAATTGGTATCGCAATAGCACCACAGAACACACACTTACAAAACTGGACAGAGAACTTTTTAGTTCGTGCTGAAAATATGGGACTGCTTCAAGCACTCGCAGACAAATGGTTTAAATAGTAAATTTAAACTCTTGTAAAACTCGAGTAAACACCTCATCAAGAGGAGCTTTAAAAATAAGCTTCTCCTTCGTATAGGGGTGTTTTACTTCTAGGCTTATCGCATGAAGCATAAGTCTATTTATCTCATACCTCTCTCTCACAAACTTGTTATGTTCCCCTCTTCCGTACTTTGTATCTCCTAAAAGATGATGATTTATATGTTTCATATGGCGGCGGAGTTGATGTTTTCTACCCGTTTTTGGTTTTAACTCTACAAGTGAGTAACGTACAGTGTCATACTTGCCTACTCTTACATCTATCTCCACTTGACCCAAACACTTAAACACGGTGCTAGCCTCTTTTGCTTCTCGTATCTCACTCTTATCTTTATCGCTTATTTTATCTAGTTTTTCAAGTAAGGCATGTTCTATTAAACCTTCATCTACGACATATCCTCGTCCAATTGCTATGTAAGTTTTTTCTATTGTATGCGAAGAGAACTGCTCACTCATAAGTTTTGCAGTGTGACTATCAAGAGCAAAAAGAAGCACGCCTGAAGTTGGTTTATCTAAACGATGTACAGGATAAACCCATTTTCCAATCTGTTTGGAGAGTATCTTCATCGCAAAATATATCTCGTGCTTGTCTATCATCGACTTATGGACTAAAAGTCCTGAAGGTTTGTTAATGACCACTAGGTATTCATCTTCATAAAGTACCTCTAAGACATAGTTTTCAAACATATTTAACAGTGTTGCACTTCACAATGCGACTCTTCAAACTCTAAACAAGAGTGAGAGATAAAGTAAGTTTTAGATAGTGTACTTTTTAACTCTTCTTTTACACTCTCAAGCATTGCAACATTTTCTAAAACGACATGAGCTTCTAGGGCATTATGATGTTCGTCTAGTTGCCATAGGTGCAGATGGTGTATATTTGCTACACCTTCTGTCTCTTGCATTGTTTGCAAAACATCTTCTGTTTTAATGTTTTTTGGTGCACCTTGCATAAGGATATTTATAACACTTGGTAATGTTGTGTAAGCTTGATATAGAACATAAGATGCGATAAGTAAAGTGAGGAAGGTATCCACAAAATACCACTCATAGAGTAATATAAGGACACCTGCAATTATGACGGCTAAAGAGGCAAGAGCATCAGAGACATTATGTAAAAATGCGACTCTCATATTTACACTATCTTTTGAAACACTGTATGTTAAAAGAGCTGTCACGACATCAACAACTAATGCTATACTCGCCACAATAATCACCATCCAACCCTCAATAACCTGAGGTTCATTCAAACGCCAGAAAGCTTCGTAAATAAGATAGAACCCGACTAAAACGAGAGTCACAAGATTGGTAAAGGCTGCGATAACTTCTGCTCGTTTGTATCCAAAAGTCATAAATGCATCATGCTCTTTAACACTTACCTTTTGAGCGATGAGGGCTATAACTAAAGAGATAGCATCACTCAGGTTATGAAGTGCATCAGCTATAAGTGCGAGACTACCCGAGATAACACCACCAATAATTTGAGCAAAGGTTAAAGCAACATTTATAACAATAGCCCATATAAGTCTAGATGATTTCAGGTCAGCTGAAACATGATGGTGATGGTGTTCATGGGACATATTAGATTTCCTTGTTTTACTTTAATGTTCTAAATATTATGAGATAGATAAAAAATGGACCACCGATAATAGCCGTCACAATCCCAATAGGTAGTTCACTTTGTGTTTGAATAACTCGAGAAAGTGTATCACAAAAGACTAAAAACAGTGCTCCAAAAAGTGCTGTTTTAAAAATGCGTCGCTCGACCGTTACTGGGTAGAGTTTTGTAACGATGTGAGGTACAACAAGTCCAATAAATCCTATAGGCCCACTAATACTGACTAAAATTCCGATAGAAAGTGAAGAGATAACAAGAAGTGTAAGTGTAGTTTTTTTTGTGTTTACCCCTCGCAGTTGTGCAGCCTCGTCTGAGATACTCAAAAGTTGTAACTCATAACGGTAGATATAGATACTCATTAATAATAAAAAGGTTACCCCACTCAGGAGTACGGGGTGATTCCATCCGATGATGGAGAGTGAACCCATGGTAAAACGGATAAGAACATCGTTTTGCACACTTGAGCCAAGATAAAATACTACCATCAATGCAGAGGTGTAAAAGAGTGAAAGGGCTATACCTAAAAGTAGTAGTGACTCATGTTGTGCACTTCTTAAAAACTGTGAAAGATATATGAGTAAAAAAACAGTAAAAAGGGCTCCTATAAAGCCAAAAAGAGAGATAGCCGTGATACCAAATACTAAAGATGTTAGTCCTAGTTTTATAGCTATACCCGCTCCTAAAACAGCTCCACTTGAGATACCTAAAGTGTAAGGAGTCATCAGAGCATTACGAAAAAGTGTTTGAAAAAGTAATCCAGACAAGGCTAAGATTGTTCCTGCACATAAAGTAAAGAGTAAACGCGGTAAACGTAGGTCAAAGAAGATTTGTGAGTACAGAGAGCTGACATCTAAAATACCATCTAGTGTAAGTGAAACAGCCCCTAAAAATGGAGATACTAGTAAAAACAGTATAAGTGCACTCCAGATTAAAAACTTAATCATACTTTACTCCAAACTTTTCAAAACTCACATCATAAAGCTCTTGGAGTTTTTCTTTTTCAAAAAACTCCTTGCCATAAAGATGTACTTTTTTCTCCTTTACAAATGCCACAGGTGTATCTACAAACGCAGCTAAAGCGATGTCGTGAGTGATGAGTATGACTTGATGGTACTCTTTGAGCCCTTTTATGTGTTGTGCAATTATCTTAGAGTTTTTAGGGTCAAGGTTAGCTGTTGGCTCATCAAGAATGATTATTTTACTCTGTTGTGCTAGTGCTTGAGCGATGAGAACTAACTGTGTTTCACCTGAGCTCAAAGAGTTTACAGAGTGGGATGATAGATGCTCAATATGTAAAAACTCTAAACACTCTTTGGCAATTTTTTTATCCTTACTTGAGTAGTCAAAGAGTGAAGTTTTATGTGAAAAACGACCCAGTAAAACAAACTCCTCAACCGATATAAAACTATCATAGACTTCAAGTTTTGCAGGGATATAGGAGAGCAACTG
The DNA here is from genome assembly GCA_026987995.1 of Sulfurimonas sp. Classification (GTDB taxonomy): domain Bacteria; phylum Campylobacterota; class Campylobacteria; order Campylobacterales; family Sulfurimonadaceae; genus Sulfurimonas. The sequence goes on from JALSMC010000063.1 coordinate 3,859, forward strand.
AGCTCTTTTCTTTAAACTATACTCACTAA
>JALSMC010000064.1 GCA_026987995.1 Sulfurimonas sp.
CACTAAGTGCATACTGTTTAATTAAGTCATTCATTAGATACATAAGATCATATAAGAACTGCCCTAAATCTTCTTCTAAACCCTCTTGTCGCCATATCTTAGACATATCAAAAGGTTGTCCTGAATTGTCCGTGTATTGGTGTAACACAGAAAGAGAGTATGGAATAACAGCTGAACGAATCTGACCGATGGCTTTTTTCCCTTGACCGTGAAGTTTTTCCATTTTTCTAAACAAAATAATTTTTGAAATTATATCTTCATAGTAGAGTCTATTTACCTCAGGTGCTTTGGACTCATCTTCTGGACTTAGTTGCTCGATGAAATGCCTGAAGATTCTCTCCCCACCTTTTTTTACCATGTAAGGTTCATCACCCCATGCAGAATAATACTTTGCCATCAGTTCTTTTGTAAATTTTCTCTCGGTTGGGAACTCTTTTTTGATTCTTCCTTTATTGTTCCCTGCTTTTCTTAACATGGTGCTGAACTCACCTTTAGAGCGTTCAAAGAACCACTTGTATCCACTTGGGGTCAATACACTGTCACTCAATGTTTTAATCTTAATGAGTTGTGGATTACGAGAACGAAGATCTACTTTGGAAACTCTTGACTGGGCATTTGAAAATTCACTGATATTGTTAATGAGCTCTTCAAGCTCTTTTTCACTTGTCTGTTTGGCAACATTTATCTTTGCCATTACCTGTACTTTACTGACATCCAAACCGTCTTTTTTTGAAAAGTATATTGTAGCCGTTGTTTGACCACCGTTTACAATCTGAAAATCAGTTAATGATTCAATGTATAGTTTTTTCTTTTTATCATATGTTTTCACTGCTGTTGCTGTAATCGTTAAACCGTTGTTGTAGGCAATGAACTTTTCCGGCTCTTTTCTAATCGTCTCTTTTATACCTTTATTCACACCTCTGAAGTCTAAAAATGAGCGGACATTTTTTTCGAGTAAACGACTACTATACTGCTTATAGAGATCTGCCAGTACATCTGCTTTAAGAACACACAGGTATGATGCAAAGCTTTCATTCTCAGCTGCTTTTATTGCTTCAATACTGTAATTGAATGTTTTCTCAAAATCGATGGTCAAGACTTCTCGGTGTCCTCTTGAAACCATAACATTAAACAGGAAGTTTAAATCAATGAGCTTTTTAATGATTAAAACTTCTTTTTTATCATTAACCTCGGCACTTTTAAATACTCTATTGATTTTTTCTTCTTTAAAGTGGATACTTCTGGGTTGTGGTGTTTTACCCTGGTTTGAATATGTTACGGTTAAAGAAATGAGAAAAATTTCTATAACATCATACTCAGTGAATCCCTCAACAGACTCAAGTTTTGAAGCTAAAACTTTAGCTTTGTCAGAATCCTGAATACTGTTAAAAAGTTCCCCTTTGAAAGCTTTTTTTATTATCCTGTCAACTCTTTTAAATTGGCTTTCATAATCTGCTTTTTGAGAGACAAGTAGTTCATCCTCTTTGGATGTTTCATCTATGGTGCTCTCATCAATAAAAAAGAGCTGTAATCGTTCACCTGAACCACTGACACTGTAAGCATTAAGTTTAAGATTGTCGTGCTTGTCGTCCAAATATGATTCATCATAATCTTCAGAGTCTACCAGCTTGGCATCAAGCATAGATGGTATTACTTGTGATAAGAGTTCACTTTGGGATATGAATCCTTCATCATCTCTGGAATCATCAAGCAAGTCTGTACGAAAACTTATTCTCTCTTCTATATCAGTCATTAAACTTCCTTGTTGATACGATAAAGCTATGTAGATAATTCAAATACAAGGTATATCGGATACTTCCTATAGCTTTAGGTGTTGAGCTTGTTGTAAGTTTTGGAAAATCATGTTTAAGACAATCATAAACAGTCTCTTCAATAACTTCAAAACGAAAGTTGTCATACATATAAATATTTTTTGGAGTTATATTTTTTTGCGATAAAGCAGATAATACAATGGAGAAGTCACCAATTTTGTTTATGACCAACTCTTTAATATCATCTACCAATGTACCAATAGACTGTGACTTGTCTGTATTCATATCTACTGACAGCACTAAGAGTTCCAAACCTTTATCTGCCTCAGATTCGAGCTGATGTTCACTGGAGATTTGAACTGATGATTTGCTACTGTCTTTTGTCTTTACCTCTATATTTTTTTGATCAAGTTCAAAATCATGACCTTTATCATAAGGACCTTTCCATGATATGAGCAAATCATTTAGGTGGGCAGAATCAGTATCTTGAATTAATGAGTATAAAACAAATAGCTCACCGTATAAGCCTTTGATAATATCCTGTGAAAGTTTTTCGGACTTTTTATCATCAAAAAATTCACTCCATTTATAGAACATTTGGATAAAAATCTGTGAATAGTTGGTGACATCAGAGAGCTGATGTATATGCTGATAAATAGAAATAATCAAATCATTAAACAAATCTGTAAAACTTTGATCAGTAAGTTCCAAGACAATATAGCCTGTATCTTTGTAAAAACTCAAAGAAAGATTTTGTTTAACAGAGTTTTGAAAATCTACATTATGTACTTTAGGAAGTTCCAACAACAGACATCTATTGAGGAGGGAGTTAAATCCTATATTTACGACTGGCTTGGCTTCACCATTGTCTATTCGAATAAACTCAAACTCACTGTTACCTGAGTATGTTAAATGATTCCATTTTTCTTGTAAATCTTTTGTGTGAATCATAATTCCAATACCTCTGCATAATCTTCAAAACTTTCCATTTCATCATCATCTACATCCATGCTCTCAACATGGAAGGAACTCTCAAGATAATTCCCACCGATAGTACTGTCTATTTCAGGAATACCGATAGCATAGCCTATTAACGGAGCATCACTGGTAATAGTGTTTTTCAAAGACTCAACACTAGAAATATCACCTTTTTTATCTTGGAATATAGAATCTACATCCATTAGATAAATAATTAATACACCTTCCTTATCTGTCATACTTCGACGATATATCTTTTCAGGTGCACCTGTGTTACGGACTCTACTTTCTATCTCATTTTTTGATGCATTAGGATATTTCAATTTCAAATCTTTATAGAGTTGTTCTTTAAACTCTTTTGTTATGGTTTCGATTTGTGATGGTTCTAAACGTATTTGCATATCTTTACCACCACCCAGTATATTGGAAGAACCTCCACCTGCAGCAAAGACATGGTTGTATCGTAATTCATCCTGCCATCGTTTAGACATAGAACTTCGTCTAATTGTTTTTTTGATGGTTACGGGAAGACCGGAAGTTTCTTTGGATATGGAAGGTCCAGTGCCAGATACTTTAATTACTATAGACCATTTTGTAAGTTTGTTTTCTTTTGCACATAGTTTGATGTACTCTTCCAGACCTGAAAAATGATTTGTTTCATCTTTGTCCAGTGGATCATAAAAACTGCTAGGTAAATGGAAAAAGTCAAATAAATTATTAATATTTTCCGGTTGATACTCTAAATAGTCTGGTTGATTGGTTTCATCATATTTAATTTCAAAGTTAACCTCTGGTGATGATATATGTTTGAGAAGAGCAGACCAAGCTTCTTGAAGTTTTCTGTTATCAATTTTAAACTTAGTTGTTTGAATTAAATGATCAGAGTATGACCAATTCACTTCTTGTGCATTTTTTAAAATTGAGGCTCGTGTTATTTTTAGAACACCAGGATGCTTGAGTACACGCAATGAAAAGTTTTCCGGAGTATTGGCAGGATCTCTGTTCATCTCAATAAATTTTTCTTCTAAATCTTCAATAGTTGCTGTCG
>JALSMC010000065.1 GCA_026987995.1 Sulfurimonas sp.
TAGCTGAAATAGCACCAAAAAACATCTCAAACATTGTAGGAATTGCGATTGAACTTTTAGCAGCTATTCCTTCTATCATCTTTGGTATGTGGGGACTTTACTATTTCGCTCCTATCATCGCTGATATGTTTGGTGGTTATCAGGTCTCGCTTCTCACAGCAGGTCTTGTTTTGGGTGTAATGATACTCCCCTTTATGGCAGCCATTACTAGGGATAGTATGAACACAACTCCTGCAGTGCTCAAAGAGTCTGCTTATGCTCTAGGTGCTACAAAGTTTGAAGTCATTAAAGACATCATCTTTCCTTACTCTCGTGTTGGTATCATCGGTTCTATCATTCTTGCACTTGGACGTGCTTTGGGTGAGACTATGGCTGTTGCTTTTCTTATTGGAAGTATTTTTGTACTTCCATCAAAGATTACAGATCCAACTATCTCTATTCCAGTTGCCATGGCGAATAACTTTGGTGAAGCGAGTGGACTTGGTGAGAGTGCACTTTTTTACCTTGCACTTATTCTCTTTATCATTAGTTTTGTAATCATTAGCATCGCAAAATTTTACTTCTTAAAAAAGGCAAACTAGATGAGTAGACTACTAGTAAATAAAATATTCTTAGCACTCTCAGTTCTCTCAGCACTGATAGGTTTAGCTTTTTTAGCTTGGATACTCATAACACTCTTCATAAAAGGTCTTGGTTCTTTTCACTTTGGGCTCTTCTTAAATGATCTTATAGATGGTGGTTTACGTAACCTCATCATAGGACAGTTTATCTTAGCAGGTCTTGCTTCAATCATAGGTATTCCTTTAGGAATGGCTGCTGGTATCTACATACAAGAGTATGGTCGTGGTCGTTATGCAAACCTCATCCGTGACTTGAGTGACATTATGATGTCTGCTCCTTCTATCGTTATCGGTGCGTTTGTATATGCTGTCATCGTTGTACCTACTGGGGGAACAAGTGGTTTTGCTGGGGCTATTGCACTTGCTATCATGATGTTACCTGTAGTGATAAACACAACGGACAACATGCTCTCTCTTGTTCCTCGTGAGTTAAGAGAAGCAGGAATCGCACTCGGTGCTAGTAAATACAAAGTCATCATAGATATCGTTATAAAAGCTGCTAAAGTTGGAATCATGACAGGAATTCTCCTCGCGTTTGCTCGCATCATCGGAGAAACTGCACCACTGCTTTTTACATCTGAAACATCTAACTACTTTAGTCTTGATTTAACAGAGTCTTTTCCATCACTCACAGTAAGTATATACGACCTTGCTAACGAACCTGAAGAGTCTAGTCGTGACCTTGCATGGGCAGCATCTTTTATATTAACAGTCTTAGTACTTATCATCAACTTAAGTGGTAGATTTATCACTAGAAACAAAAAATAGGAACATATATATGCCAGTTTTAAACATTCAAAAATTTTCTTTTACTTATCCTGGGGTTGATCATCCATCATTACAAAATATCAACCTCCCGATTAAACGCAACAAAATAACTGCACTCATAGGTCCAAGTGGTTGTGGTAAATCTACACTTCTTAGAAGTATGAACCGTATTCATGACTTATACCCTGGTAACAAGTATGAAGGAAAGATAGAGTTTACAGATAGTGATAAAAATATTAGTGATATTTTAGACATAAAAAAAGAGAATGAGTTTATAGAACTTCGCCAACGCATCGGGATGATTTTTCAAAAACCAACTCCTTTTCCTATGAGCATCTTCGATAATGTTGCTTATGGACTTAAAATAGCAGGTGTTAAAAATAAAACTGAACTAGCAGACCGTGTTGAAATTGCTTTAAAAGGTTCAGCTCTGTGGAAAGAGGTATATGATAGACTTGACAAATCAGCTATGGGGCTTTCAGGTGGACAACAACAGCGTTTATGTATTGCCCGTGCCGTAGCTGTAAAGCCAGAAGTACTTCTTTTTGATGAGCCAACATCTGCACTTGACCCAATAAGCACTGGAGCAATTGAAGAGCTTATCGTTGAACTTAAAAAAGATGTAAGTATCGCCATAGTGACACACAACATGCAACAAGCATCTCGTATAAGTGACTACACTGCGTTTATGTACCTTGGCGATTTAGTTGAGTATGATAAGACTGAGAACATCTTTTTAAATCCTCAAGAGAAAAAGACTGAAGACTACATAACTGGCCGTTTTGGCTAGAAAATAAGGAAAAAATATGCAATCAAATTTTCAAACAAATCTAAATGAGATTAAAACAAAAATTAAAGATATCACGGATGGTTTACTTCAAGCCAATACTTTAATAACAGGAGCCCTAAGCGATTGTGATCATGAAAAATTTCAAGAAGCACGCTCACACATTAAAAATATTAACTCAAAAACAGATGAGATAGACAATACTATTATCAAAGTTTTAGCACTCTACACTCCAGAGGCAAGAGATCTTCGACATGTAATCGCTTACTTAAAGATAACAAATGAACTCTCACGAGCTTGTTCTAACACTAGAAGTTTTATTCGTGGTTTTACTGATGTATGTCAAGATGTAGAAGTTTCAACTATAAATGAGTATGCAGTACCTATGCAAAAGTCAACGGTTGGAGCTATAAAGCTTACACTCACAATGCTTGAGTGTGAGGATGAAGAGGAAATTCAAGAGATATATAACGATGTCCTTATAGAAGAGAGTAAAACAGACGACCTATATGAGATGGTAGAACGTAACCTCTCACAACAAGCAGATGGACTTAAAAGTTTTGAGAAGTTCCATAAAATGCTGCGCGCACTTCGTAAAAGTGGAAAAATTGCTTCTCGTACTATAAGTATCGCAAACCTTTTAGTATATGCAAAAGTCGGTGGAAATTTTCACAACTAAATTTTGATACAATATCGGTATGAATAAAACAGTACTGATCGTTGATGACGAAGAGGATATTTTGGATTTAATTGACTATACACTCGAGAGTGAAGGCTACGACACTATTACTTGTATTGACACGAGTAATGTGAGAGATATTTTAGATGAAGAAGACATCTCACTTATACTTATGGATAGAAATCTTCCAGGGGTAGAAGGGAGTCTTTTTATCGAGTCCCTTCGCAGTGAGGGTTATGCCCATCCTGTTATCTATATAAGTGCGAAAGACCTCTCTGATGAAATAGTAGAGGGTTTTAATAGAGGTGGTGATGATTATATTACAAAACCTTTTAATATTAATGAACTCAAAGCTCGTGTATCTGCCATGATACGAAGAACATCCCAAGAACAAGATGTCATTAAGTACAAAGACATTATCTACAATGCTACAAACAAAAGCTTTAGTATTGATGGTGAACTTGTCAAACTCACACAACTTGAGAGTGAACTTCTTTTAGAGTTTATCAAAAATCCCAACATCCTGTTAAGTCGTGATGTACTCCTTGAACGAGTATGGGGTGATGCACAAAACAGACAAGCAAAAACAGTAAATGTAGCGATTAAACGACTCAAAGAAAACATAGATCCAAAAGGTGAAAAGAACTATATTCAAGCGATTCGTGGAGAGGGTTATATATTTTGCTAAAGTTTCACCAGTTAATGATACGAAAATTTCTTCTTATCTTTTCTCTGCTTTTTATTGCTATTGGGCTCATTACATACTTTTGGGTAAAAAACTTCTATATTGAGCAGACTAAAGAGTCCATCATACACAACATAGAACTACTCTCTCTTACCATACCCTCAAATCAAAACTTAGACACACTAGCCCTCAACATCAAAAAAAATCTAGGGCTGCGTTTAACACTTATATCTTTAGAT
>JALSMC010000066.1 GCA_026987995.1 Sulfurimonas sp.
AGAACTTAAAGACTATCGCCATCTTTAGGTTGATACTCATTCTTAAACGCCACATAGCGTTTAGCTCCAGCATACAGCTCTTTAACCTCTGCATCAGTTAACTCTCGTACAACTTTAGCCGGACTTCCCATAATGAGCGAACGAGGAGGAAATACTTTTCCTTTTGTGACAAGTGAAGAAGCTCCAACAATAGACTCTTTTCCTATAACAGCATTATCAAGTATAGTAGCACTCATCCCAATAAGGCAAGCATCTTCTATAGTACAGCCATGCAGCATAACACGATGACCAATAGTTACATCACTACCTATTATAGTAGGACTTCCATCACTTCTATCCGCTTTTTTATGGTGAGTGATGTGTACCATGCTGAGGTCTTGTATGCTTGTTCTATCACCAATAGTAATGTAGTGAACATCCCCACGAACAACAGTTCCAAACCATATAGAGCAATCCTCACCAATAGTTACATCACCTATGACATCTGCTGAAGGAGCTATCCAAGTATCTTTTCCAATTTTTGGTGTAAAGTTTTTAAAATTGTATAACATTGACTACTCCTCCACATCTGTAAAGATTTTAGTAGCTAAATTAGCTGTGTAGCTTGTTGATTCTTTTTTACTAGCTTTAACTATATTGTTAACATATTCTTCTAAATGTCTATGGTTATGGATTATATAATCCTCTTCGCTTTTTACTTTTATGTAAGAGCCATCACTTTGCAGTTCATGTGAAAGTGAATTGTCTGCACACTGTAAGTTTAAGATCTGTAGTATTTTATCTTTAGCTGTTTCATCTTTTATGGCAGTTAGCAGTTCTATACGACGTACTAAGTTTCGAGGCATCCAGTCAGCACTAGATATGTAAACGCCAGCCGCATCACTTTTGAAGTAAAAAGTTCTAGGGTGTTCTAGGTATTTTCCAAGTATAGAGATAACACGGATATTCTCACTTACCCCTTCGATACCTGGTTTTAAACAGCAAATACCACGAACAATGAGGTCTATTTTTACCCCTGCTTGACTTGCTTTATAAAGGGCACGGATAACATCTTCATCAACCAAAGAGTTCACTTTTGCAATGATTTGACCGTTTTCACCTTGTCTCGTTTCGTTATGTATAAGAGAGAGTATCTTTGGTTTTATCTGTGAAGGAGCCATGTAAAGCTCGTTGAGTTTTCCTTTTTTACTAAAACCAGTTAAAAAGTGGAAAAATCTTGTGAGGTCATTGGTAATCTCATCTTTACTAGTCATATAAGACATGTCTGTATAAATCTTTGCAGTCGAAGGGTTATAGTTTCCTGTCCCTAAATGTGCATACTGTTTTAACTTTCCGTTTTTTCTACGAGTTACAAGTGTCGCTTTTGCATGGACTTTAAAACCTTTTATTCCGTAGATAACATGAGCCCCTGATTTTTCAAGTGCTTTTGCCCAGATAAGGTTATTCTCTTCATCAAAACGTGCTTTTAGCTCAACCATAACAGTTACTTGCTTGCCACTTTCACTAGCTTCCATAAGTGCTTTAACGATTGGAGAGTTCGTTCCCGAGCGGTAAAGTGTCATTTTAATAGAAACAACATCAGGGTCTTTACTCGCAACTTGGATGAACTTTACAACGGGCTCAAAACTCTCATATGGGTGGTACATCAAAACATCTTGTTTTTCTAAAATGCTAAATACATTCTCACCTGAGTCAAAAGGAGGAAGATTTTTTGGTTTAAAAGGTGCTGCTAAAAGATGCGCAAAGTTTTTGTTAGATACTATCTGCCACAAACTAGAGAGGTTTAAGTAGGTGTGGAACTTGTAAATGTCATCTTTATAAACATTTGTATGGCGGTTAAAGAAGTTGATGATTTCATCATCTGCATTTGAACCCACTTCAAGTCGAACCATCTCCCCTTTACGGCGAAGTTTTAGTCCCTCTTCTAGGATTTCCATAAAGTCATCTGCTTCTTCTTCTTCTATGGCAATATCTGCGTTCCTTGTAACTCTAAACGCAGCATACTTTAGAAGTGTAAACCCAGGAAAAAGATCTTCAACATGTTGTGCGACTACAGACTCTATAGGAATATAGGTTCCATTTTCAAGCTGGACAAATCTCTCTAAAACGCGAGGAACACGGATAAGACCAAAACGCTCAACCGACTCATCATCAAGGTCTTGAAGTTTTACAATAAGACCAAAACTAAGGTTGTTAAGATGTGGAAAAGGGTGTGTAGAGTCAATGGCAATAGGAATGATAACAGGATAAATATTTTCATTAAAAAACTGGTTGAGTTTGCTTTTTTCTTGAGCATTTACTTCATCATAACTCTTAACACAAACACCCTCATCTTCTAGCTTTTTAAGTATAGAAGTACGACAGTGTTCAACTACTTGCTGCTCTTGATGTAAGTATGTACGAATCTCACGGAGTTGTTGTAGAGGTGTGAGTTTATCAGCACCAGAGACGATGATACCTGCTGCAAAAAGTTTTTTTAACCCTGCTACACGAATCATGTAAAATTCATCTAAGTTTGTTCCATAAATGGCAAGAAATTTAAGGCGCTCAAGAAGAGGAAGTGACTCATCTTGTGCTTGTTTTAGAACACGAGTATTGAACTGTAACCATGAAAGTTCACGGTTATTATAAAGGTTTGGATTTTTAAGATTTAACATATGAAAAGACCTATAAAGTAGTTTGTTTAATGTATTATAGCGAAGTTTGATATTATCAATTCATTTGTAAGTTTATTAAAGGGAACAAGAAGAAAAGATTAACGGATAATCCCACTCCCTTTATAGTTGGCACTATGGTAAATAGTCACACCATTCTTTCGAGCATAGTACTTCAAAAGTAGGTTTTGAAGTGTTGGCTCTATGGATGGTGTAAACCAAGCATTGTTGCTACTTGCTATAACAAACTTCACATCCCCCTCATATATCTCCTGACATGTTGCCTCATAACAGATAGCATTTCTGAACTTTATGCCTTTAATAATAAAGTCAGTTGGTTCTTTTGCGGTTACAAAGTCACTAGCACCTTTGAAGAAAGTTTCATTTATGATTTTACGAGCAAATTTTGGAAGTGGGATATATTCTCCAAAAGGGACAAGCACTAACTTTTTGGCTATTTTGTACTCTCCATTTTCAAAAAGGTAAGTAACATTATAGTTGTGATTATCTTCTCTAAGTAAAGTCCCAACTACTATACTTATATCTTTAGAGAGCAGTAAAAGTTTTTCTATAAGTTGTGGATTGTGGTTCATGTAAAGTGGAAAAACTGACTCTGGAAATACTACAAGTTCATACTTTTCTTCTATGGCGGTGTTGATTTTTGAAAAAATCATATTTAGTGTAGGCTTATAAGCATTTCTTGTCCATTTGACTTCTTGTTTGATGTCAGTTGCAATGAGCTTTATTTTTAGGGGTGCTTCTTCTTGGTTGGAGGGAGAGAAGTTAAATGCCAGGAGTATAAGTAAAAGAGGAAGGTATTTATACTTTTTTACAGTTATAAATGAAGGTAGAGAAAGTGCTAATAAAACTAAAAAGAGTTGATACTTAAAAACACCAATATAACTCTCAACAAAGATAAGCTCAATCTGTAACCAGTTCCAATCAAAAGGCTCAATAAAACTCAGGCCAAAGAGTAAAATTGCACGGATATAGGGCTTATCTGTAAAGTAAAGTGGAAGAAAAAAGAGTAGATAAATAAAACCAAAAGCTACAGTGATAATGGGTGTCATATAACCCACTCCCTGATACTCAAAACTATATCCAATCC
>JALSMC010000067.1 GCA_026987995.1 Sulfurimonas sp.
TATCCCGCAGGTATAAGAACTATTTCACTTGGAAAAGGGATAAAACTACTCTCTATTGCCATCATAATGAAGATACCAAGATACCCCCAATCAAAAATCAAATCTACTAATGTTTGTGCTAATTCATGTAACATTTATACTACTTCCTCTACTGCATTTATCATTTTTTTTGCCACATCTTTGCTGGAAAACTGAAGTAACTTTTCACTTCTCTTCTCTAAGTCTGCACTTTGGAGTACTTTATCTAAAGCAGACGAGAGTTGCTCGCCCTCTAACTCACACCATCCCATCGAGTCATCAACTATAAACTTTGCATTATAGTACTGATGGTTTCCTGCTGCATAGGGATAAGGAATATACAAAGCAGGACAGCCATTTGTTGTAAGTTCCCATAGGGTACTTGCTCCCGCTCGGCTCACGGCTAAATCAGCTTTTGCTATAAGACTCGCTAACTCTTTTGTAAAAGCATAAAGTTCTACTGCTACACCTAAATCCGCATAAGCACTCTTAACTCTAAGAAAGTCAGCTTCGCCCGTTTGATGGATGATATGTATACCCATCTTTTGTAACTTTTGTGCATGTGAGAGTGCTAAGTCATTAATAGCTTTTGCACCATGACTACCACCTAAAAAGATGATATTTTTTAACTCTTTTCTTACTCTTTGAGTATCAGAAAAAATTTCTTTTACAGGGTAGCCTTTGATAGAAGAGTTTGCATCGTAGGCAGATATAAAACTCTTTGCAAAAGGTTTGAGCAACTTGTTTAGCCTTCCATACACTGCATTTTGCTCATGAATAAAAAGAGGTATACTTGTAAAAATACTTGCAAACGCAGCAGGAGCAGCAGAAAAACCACCCACACTGTAAACAGCATCTATTTTTTCCTCTTGAAGCACACTTCTTGCTTTTAAAAATGCTTTAAAAACTTTCCATAAAGCCTTGAGTTTTCCTAAGCCTTTTTGATTTACAACACCAGTAGTTTCAAAAAAGTATACTGCTTTAAATGCAGAGGAGTCTTTAAAGTATTTTTGGTCTTGTCCTTGAGTCGAACCTATAAAAATAGCCTCATGTCCTGCATTTGTTGCAGCTTCAAGCAGTGCCTCTGCTATCATCAGATGCCCACCTGTTCCACCGCCTGTTATACATAGTTTCACTCTTTCTCCATTGTATCTATCTTGTCCATATTTACTTTGTTTGATGCCATGAGCACCATACCTACACCAAAAGCAGAGCCAAGCATAACAGAACCCCCATAAGAGAGAAAAGGCACACTTATACCTTTAATAGGGGTAATCCCACTGATACCGTAAGCATTTACCAAAAATGCAAATGAGAGAATAAGCCCTATACCTATGCTAAACAGATAAACACTTTTATCCTCAGCACGGTTTGCGATTTTAAAGATTCGCTGTAGCATCCACATAAAAATAAATACAACAAAAACAACACCTATAAATCCAAACTCTTCGGCAAGACCTGCTAAAATAAAGTCCGTATGAACTTCTGAGAGGAAACCGAGTTTAAAAGTACCATTTCCTATGCCTACACCAAAGATACCACCATTGTTGATGGCGTTTAAAGAATGTCCTATCTGATAAGGCTCAACCTCAACAGGCACTCTTAGTTTATCTGCTAAACTCTCAGGAAGTATCTCTAAAACTGAGTTTTGTGCTAGTGCCCACCATGATTTTATACGAAGGATTCTATGTTCGGCTGTAAATATAAAGATAATCACAGCCGTAAAAATCCCGCCTAAGATACTAAAGAAAAAACGGAAACTACTCCCTGCAAAAATAAGCATAAAAAGAAGAGTTAGCCCCAAAACAACGACCTGTCCTAAATCTTTTTGTAAAAATGCGATGATAAACATAGCCCCAACAAAGATAACACCATAAGGGATAAAACGCTTAAACTCATTTGTGATTCCCATACCATCATGATGTCCTAGTTTACGGGAAAAACTCCATGCAAGAAAGTAGACAAATCCAACTTTAAAAAACTCAACGGGAGCTAAAGAAAATCCTGCTATTTTTATCCAGCGTTTTGCACCACCAACGGCTGAGACTAAAGACTCTGGGAGAAAAGGCATCGCTATCATAAGAATTAAAGAGCCAAAAAAGAGCATAAGTCCTATGGGTGTAAGCCATTTGTCAGGGTCTAACTGAGAGAGTGTAAAGATGATACTAATACCTAAAATAGCAAAGAAAGTTTGGCGAAGTGCAAAGTGAAACTCATTTACATTAAAGAGTAGTGTTGTATATGAAGCCAAAGTGTATGAAAGTATCACACTTGTAACGATTAATATACTAACAAGAGTAAAAAGTTTTTTATCTGCACCCATTTTTTTACTTTATTTTGTTTATTTTTAAAACGAACTCAACCTCTGGCTGAGATATATGAAGCTCTTTAGAGATTGTTTCTATCGAAACACCCTGCTTAAAGAGAGAGAGTATCTTCTCATCATCATTTCCATGAACAGAAGTGGGAATACTTATCTGTTTTACACCACTCTCTAAGTGAGCTATACGGTTTGCTATTTCTGCATCAATGGCGTTTAAATTGTCTTGAAGTTGCTTGAGTCCTAAGCTTAAAGGCTGAACCATATCATAAACGCTGCGTTCTATCTCTTCATAGATAGACTCATCATTCATCCGTTGTGAGTTCTCTTTTATGCTACCCTGTGTCTCTGTTAGATTTTTTTTAAGATAAAAAAGTTCACGGTTCATCTCTTCTACAACAGATGCAACTGAACGAATATTTTTTGTATAACTCGCATCTTTTGCATAGACATAATAAAGCAAATAAAGGATGATTCCAGCCATAGCAACAACTATGTACTCTATATTAAATTGTAAGTATTGCATTATCTCTTCTCTCTTGATTCTCGGATTAAGACTCTTTCTCTTGCTGTCATGTAGGCATTCCACTCTTTTTCATCTCTATCGTGCATCTTTATTATCTTTGCTAAGGTACTGCTTTGTGCTTCAAAGAACACACCAACATCATGCTTAGGATATATAGGCATCTCTATGCGACCATAGTAGAGTGTTTTCTCTTGTAAAATCTCATCTTCCATCTTAAAGTACTCAAAACCTATAGACTCAATGGCAGATTCACAAACAAGTGAAACACGAGTAGGCACTTCATCTTTTAAAAACATCTCAAGCGAGTCTATCTTTCTATGTAACTCAACTACAAGTTCTAAAAGTATAGGGTCTGTTTCTCTAGTGTCCCCTTTTGCTTTTGCAAGTTTTAGCCACTGACTTATAGGGTCTTCATCTGACTCACTTAACTGCTGATACTCTCTCTCATATACTTCTTTGTTTAAAGAAGCTTCACTAAAACAGATGCTAATGGGAGCTTTTACTAAACGCGGTGTACTCATGATACAATCCTATCTAAAACAATTAAAATAAAAAATGCAATACCTAGATAACCATTGACTGTGAAAAATGCACGATCTATCTGAGTAAAATCACGACGCACTAGTTTTTGCTCATAGCCAAGAACTACTCCACTTCCAAAGGCTGCTACAAATGCAAAAAAACCAAGTCCTGCCGACCAAACAAACAGAATCCAAAAAAGAACACTCAAAGCATGAAAAATAGCTGAAATAAATAGAGTCGCGTTTGAGCCATAGATACTAGGAATGGAATGCAATCCTTTTTCTTTATCAAAGTCCATATCTTGAAGTGAGTAGAGTAAATCAAAACCAGCTACCCAAAAGATAACACCAAGACT
>JALSMC010000068.1 GCA_026987995.1 Sulfurimonas sp.
TGGTATGGGTGATAGAGGTAAGCATTGTTAAAGAGTCTGAAGTATAAGTAGCCTAAAGGATTATTGTCTGTTCTCCAACGGCGCTCTTCAGTTACAACATCGCGTTCAGGTTGGAACTCTTCATCTTTGAGTTTGAGGTTTTGCATAAGTTCTGCATACAAGTTTATAGACTTCTTTAAGTTGTCTGTGCTTGACTTGATGTAGTAATGTGTGTAGTCAAAAGATGTAGAAGCATTGTTAACACCACCGATACTTTTAACCTGTTTGTCAAACTCTCCCGCTGGTAGGTTTTTTGTACTTTTAAAGTTCATATGTTCTAACATGTGAGCGATTCCAGTTTTACCCATAACTTCGTTACGGCTTCCTACTTTGTAGAAGATGTCAGTACTGATTACATTTGTTTCATTATGAAGAGGGATGACAACTATTTGAAGTCCGTTTTTAAGTGTTTTTGTCTCAAAACTAGGTAATGGTGAAGGCATATTTGTTTTCTCGCTTATGTGTTTATTTTTTTTATTTTGTGTATCTTCGTTATAGTTTACAAATGATGATGCTAAGACTATAGAACTGCTAAGTGCTAGAGTTATTATGATTTTACTTACTAACATATTATTTACTATCTCTTCTATCCGCACCGATAGCTTCAGTTATATTTGAATAACCATCAGCTTTTATAAGCTCTATTAGCTCTTTGTTGATGTTCATAATCATATCGGGACCATGAAAGATAAGTCCACTTAAAATCTGAACAAGATTAGCCCCTGCTTTGATGCGTTTATAAGCTTCCTCAGCAGAGTCAATCCCTCCAACAGATATTAAAACAGTTTTACCATACAACTCTTTAGCAATTGCTTCAAATATCTTAAAACTTTTCTCTTTAAGGACTGCACCGCTAAGTCCACCAATGGTTTTAGGGTTTTTAACAAGTGAGTAGTCTATGGTAGTGTTAGTCGCGATAATTCCATCCGCACCTTTTTCTACAGCCATCTTTGTCAATGCTACTGCATCTTCTATCTCCATATCAGGAGCAATTTTTAGTAGTATAGGCATATCTGTAAGTGCTTTAGCTTGTTTGAAAAGCTCACCAATAAAAGACTCATTTTGTAAGTCACGAAGTCCAGGAGTATTTGGTGAAGAGATGTTGATAACGAAGTAGTCACCTAAGTCATCAAAAGCTTTTATGAGGTGTGTGTAGTCGTTAATAGCTTCATTTTCAGGTGTAACTTTATTTTTTCCGATGTTCACACCGATAGGCGTTGTAAAAGGGAAACGCTGCTTGAGCTTTTTGATGACTTTTAAAGCACCATCATTGTTAAAACCCATCGCGTTTTGGATAGTTTCTTCTTCGATGTGGCGAAACATTCTAGGTTTAGGATTACCCACTTGAGGTTTAGGTGTAACAGTTCCTATCTCAGTAAAGCCAAATCCTAAAATCTGCATACCACGAATCATCGTCGCATTTTTGTCAAAACCTGCCCCAAGACCAACAGGGTTTAAAAAAGTACGACCAAAAATTTCTTGATTTAAAATAGGGTCACTTATAAAATGTGATTCTAAAAAGAAGTTAAATGGAATCTGGCAGATATTTGGTAAACGCAGGGTGAATTCTGCTAAATGGTGTGCAGTCTCAGGTTCGAGTTTAAAAAGTAGGGGTTTAATTGCTGAATAGTTTATCATTATGTGCTCTTGCCTATTTGTTGTGAAATTTTAATAAATTATACTTAATTATTGCTAATAGTTTGATAATTATTGAAAAAGTGTAGTCCTGTTTTTTCCACTTTTTTTGGATATATACATTGCAGAGTCAGCATTCTTTAAAATGTATTCACAGTCATATATATTTTCATCTATAATATCTATCCCGATACTAGCATTTATAGTGATACAGGTATTATGTATTTTGATGGGTAGTTTAATGGCATTTTGAACTTTATCTGCTATTTTATGTGCTGTTTTAATACTCTTTTGTTTATCACCTTGTAGGCTTGATAGCAAGATGACAAATTCATCACCACCAATCCTTGCAAATGTGTCTTCTGATCTAAGCATAGGTGAGATAATAGTAGCAAATTCTTTTAATACAGCATCTCCAAAATGGTGTCCATGTGTGTCATTTATAATCTTAAAATCATCAAGATCTATAAATAAAATAGCAGCAAAAGTTTTGTGTCTTTTTATTTTTTGTATTTCAACAGAGAGCCTGTCATAGAGTGTTAATCTATTTGCTAGTTCTGTAACCATGTCGTAGTGTGCTTGAATGTCTGCTTCGTTTTTTGACTTTATAAGTTCTATCATTGATTCATATATTTTTTTTGAAAAAAGTATAAGCATAACTACAAATAAAAACATTAAAAAAGATATAAGTGTATGAATTCTAGAACCTTGAATGAGCATGAGTGAGGCAAAGGGGACTATTAAGACAAGAAGGTAGAGCCTTACTAATGTTTGGTAATATGAGAGTGCCATCACGGCACCGGCTGCAAGACCTGCAACTATCATCGCTAAAAAAGCTTGATGAAAAGGTAGCTCTGATAGTGTTAAACTAATGATTCCAGCTGATACAATAAGTGCAATCATGAGAGAATAAATTTTAAATTTTTTGATATGTAAATAGAGTGTATCGGGGTCTTTGTTTTTAAGGTATCTGTAAACATCTAAGCTTCTTGCTGCGAGTATAATTGTGACAAGAAGTAACCAAGAAAATAGAAATGTTTTATCTGAAATATCGTAAAAAGCAATGACAATTACAACAATGTTAATAAACATCGCAAGTGTAGATTTTAGGGTACACTCGGTTACTTTGAAATACAAATCAGAGTCAATATCTTTTTGTTGATTTATGTTTAACATGAACAATAATATACTTATTTTTATTAAATTAGAGTAAAATATAAAATAAATATTAATATCGAAGAAGGAAAATAAATGAAACAGATGTACATATCAATGCTAATAGCACTACTTTTTAGTGCTTGTTCAACACTTAAAGTCGAGACAGACTATGATATATCACATGAATTTACAAAAAACAGTAGTTATGCAGTTGTTTATAATGCAAAAGAGGGAGATAATACTCTTATATACGACAGAATAGAAGAGTCAATTAAAACAAATATATCTGCTAAAGGTTATAAAGAAGTAGCAAAAGAGAGTGCTGAACTTATCTTTGTATTTCATGCACATGTAACACAGATGGCAGATATAAGAACAGACTACCAGACAATAGGCTATGGTAGCTTTGGTTATGGCGGTAGATGGGGTTATGGTGGGTACGGAGGTGCTACAATGATGATACCTAGCACTACAACTTATAGATGGGAAGAAGGACAACTAATAATAGATGCATACAATCCAAAAACTAAAAAAATTGTTTGGAGAGGTATTGTAAAAGATGAGATAAGTGGTAGTAGTTATACACCGGAAGAAACAACAAAGTACATAAATAAGGTAGTCTCAAAAGTTCTAAAAGATTTTCCTATATCAGGAATTTAGAGTTTAGTTTTCTGTATATTTTTCTTTAATTTCTAAGAAATCATTCATATTTTCTAAAAGTATATCCACAAGCTGTGGATCAAAATGCTTTGCTTTTTCTTCTTTAAAGTATGTGATGATTTTCTCAAGTGTCCAACCACCTTTGTAACACCTTTTACTACCCAAAGCATCAAAAACATCAGCAACAGCAGTAATGCGACCAAATATATGAATAGTATTTTCTTTGAGTGCATTTGGATA
>JALSMC010000069.1 GCA_026987995.1 Sulfurimonas sp.
TCTGCTTTGTATCCATAAACTCTAGGTTGCACAGTTAGAGAAAGACCCCATGAAAACTCATCACCTTTGTTTCCTAAAAAATACATTCCAGCACGAGTCCATCGTATATAAAAGAGATCATTATCAAAGAAGAAAACGGGGGAGGGTACTAGAAGTGGGTCAGCTCCTTTATATGGTTGCGTTTGCATATATGGACCAAGTCCAATTGTCACTTTTTGTTTTTTTTGTGTTTCTTGTGCATTGAGTGAAAAAATCAAGAGGCTTATCAGTACTAGGTATCTCATCGGATACTCCTTATCATGTGAAAGTAATTAGGTTCATTGTCTTTATAATAGGGCTCAATTATGGCATTTTGATACCCTTGTGAGGATGTTACGGAAAGTACATGACCAACTTTGAGACCTTTTATAAAAATATTATCAAGTCCTGATGTGACCACTTCATCTCCTTTTTGTATCTTAAACCATGCAGGAATAAAATCAACAATGAGTAAGTTGTCGTTATTTCCGTGTACAATTCCTGGAGCACTACTGTTTCCTATGTACACAGCATAAGCACTTTTGATATCTTGGTTAAGAAGGGCTAAGGCTCTACCATTTTTAGAAATGACAATCCCTGCGACTAGCTCTTTGTAGGCTAAGCCATAAATCTTTGAACTGTTATAATCAGGAACTTCTATCCAAAGACGATTAAAGTTTCCAAACTTTTCATAAGAGATAGTTCGAACCAATTCTACATCAGTATTTATCTTTAAAGAGGAGTTGTTTTCTTGATATAAATTATGAATTTCTCTTGCTAGTTCTTGCATAACGAGATGATTATTTTCATATTTTGCAAGTTTATGCTGAAGATTATTAATAGTTTTGGCTTGAAAAAAATGTTCATTAAAAGTATTTTTTATTGATTGGTTTACATTATTATAGGAAGTTTTTATGGCATTAAGAGAGGAAATGATAGGTGACTGAATAGTATTGTTATAATACAAAGCACCTATAATAAGTGCTATGATTACAAAGAGATAGGAAAATAACTCTTTATTCATTCTCAAATAGTTCTTGTAGTAAATCGATCTCTTCAAGTGCTCGACCAGTTCCACGAGCAACAGCAAGTAGAGGCTCATCTGCTACAAAAACAGGGATTTTTACAATAGCTGAGAGATACTTGTCAAGTTGACGGATAAGTGCTCCTCCCCCTGTTAAAATGATACCGTGGTTTACGATGTCACCTGCTAGGTCAGGAGGCATCTGCTCTAAAACATTACGGAGTGCTTCTGCTATCTCTTTGAGTGGCTCTTTCATTGCCTCTCTTGCATCTTCACTTGTAAGTTCAACTGAGCTTAATAGTCCTTCGACTTGATCCCGACCGTTAACAGTCATCACAAGTTCTTCATCTAAAGCAACAGCTGTCCCGATGTTTATCTTGATGTCTTCAGCAACTCTTTCACCTATAAGAAGGTTATACTTTTTTCGAACATAGGTGATAATACCTTGATCTATTTTATCTCCTGCAGTCCGGATAGATTTTGAAAGAACAAGACCCCCTAAAGAGACAACACCTATTTCAGTAGTACCACCACCGATGTCAACAACTAAGTTTCCTTGTGGCTCACGGATATCAACTCCTGCTCCAATAGCAGCAGCCATTGGTTCTTCTATAAGAAATACTTCACGAGCACCTGCTGAGAGTGCAGACTCACGAACGGCTTTTCGCTCAACTTGAGTAAGACCATAAGGTACACAGATAATGATACGAGGAGATATTAAAGAGGTACGACCATGTGCTTTTTCGATAAACTTACGTATCATCTTCTCAGTCATATCAAAATCAGCTATAACACCATCACGCATAGGGCGAATAGCTTTGATGTTTCCCGGAGTTTTTCCAACCATATTTTTTGCTTCATGTCCAACGGCAAGTACTCGAGTTTGACCATACTTTTCAGTCTTTACAGCTACAACTGATGGTTCATTGATGATGATACCACGACCTTTTGCTATAACGATAGTGTTTGCAGTTCCTAAGTCAATGGAGAGGTCGTTTGAAAAAAGTCCTATTAGTTTGTTGAAAATCATATCTATTTACCTTATGCTGTTTTTTGTGTTGTGATTTTGATGTATACAGGCTCTGCACCATCGTCTATAACTTCTTTAGTGATAAGTACTTCATATCCAGCATGCTCTGGAAGTTCATACATAATGTCTATCATATTTTCTTCTAAAATGGCACGAAGTCCACGAGCACCAGTCTTTCGTTTGATAGATTTTTTTGCGATTGCTAAAAGTGCTTCTTCTTCAAAGTTTAACTCTACTTCATCTATTGCAAAAAGTTTCTGGTATTGTCTGATAAGAGAGTTTTTAGGCTCAGTAAGTATACGAACCATATCAGCTTCAGTAATTTCACTCAGAGATGCGATGATAGGAAGACGACCAACGAGCTCAGGAATAAGACCAAAATGTACTAAGTCATCTGGTTCAACCATATCAAAAGTTGGTTTTTTCTCATCTTTTGTTTTTTTCTCATGTCCAAAACCTAAAACATTTGCACCCTGCTTGCGTTTGAGTATCTCTTCAAGACCATCAAAAGCTCCACCACAGATAAAGAGAATATTTGAAGTGTCTATAGAAGTAAACTCTTGGTTAGGGTGCTTTCTTCCACCTTTTGGTGGAATGTTGACATCTGAGCCTTCGATGATTTTAAGAAGAGCTTGTTGTACACCTTCACCTGAAACATCTCTTGTAATAGAACGGTTTTCACTCATACGAGCTACTTTATCTACTTCATCTAAAAAGATGATACCTTTTTGAGCACGTTCTACATCACCATCAGCAGCTTGGATGAGTTTTGTAAGGATATTTTCAACATCTTCACCAACATAACCAGCTTCTGTAAGGCTTGTAGCATCAGCGATAGCTATAGGAACATTTAAAACTCTAGCAATAGTCTGAGCCATAAGTGTTTTTCCAGATCCCGTTGGACCAATTAAAAGTACATTTGATTTTGCTATTTCAGTATCATCATCTTTAATGTTATGTGTTTTAAATATACGCTTATAGTGGTTATAAACAGCAACACTTAAAAGTTTTCTTGCACGTTCCTGACCGATAATATAGTCACCTAAGAAGTTGTTTAACTCTTTTGGAGTCATTAAGTTGTCTACCGCTTGAAGTAGCTCTTCATTCTCTTGTATCTGCGTTTGGCTCTCATCACCAAACATTATCTTATATGCTGAAACTACACAGTTTTTACAGATATATACACCATTACCAGCTATGAGAGGATTTACTTCACTCTCACGGGCATCACAAAAACTACAGTTTCTATTTATCATTATTTTTTCTCTCAAATGGGATTCCACGTTTTGTTTTTAAAACAAAGTCACACAGGTCATTAACATAGTGGTTTTTAGTCTCTTCTAGTAGTCTACTTGCTGTCTCTTTGAGTGGTTGCCCTGACTCAAAAAGCTCACGGTAAGCAGATTTTAGTGCATTTATATCTTCGCGTTCTAGGTGACGACGAAGTCCTGTAAGGTTTAAACCTCTTAGGTTGGCACGATTTCCCTCAGCCATACAAAATGGTGGTACATCTTGAGCAAGTGCAGAAGCTCCACCAATCATAGCATAGTCACCAATGTGAATAAACTGATGAATAGGTGTCATACCACCAATCACAACAAAATCACCCAACTCAACATGCCCAGCAAGTGTTGCTGCGTTTGCTAAG
>JALSMC010000070.1 GCA_026987995.1 Sulfurimonas sp.
GATTTGCTCCGTTTTTTGCAATAAGGCATATAAAGAGGGTTTAGAGTACAATCTCACACGATTTGAAGTGAAGTTACAGCCTAAGTTTTTTAATAAAAATAGAGAGAATGTTATCTTAGGAATTATAAACTCACTAAATAAATATCATGTGATGTATGTACCAAATAAAAAAGAGAAACAGCATCTAATGAGAGAGTATGACAGCCACTCTATACTAAGACAAAGAGATATAAAAAAATTAAAGTTTGATAGTTATAGATGTTACCCTGATATTTCTATGGTGGTAAGGTTTATTAATCGTATGTTTATTGTGAAAGAGAATGATTTATAGTAAAATAAATGTCATGTATGTCTTTTTTATACAAACTACATCAGCATTAGAAGTGCAAGAATTAAATGAAGATAATATAAATCTCTATGTATGAGCAAGAGTTTTTAGAGGGTAAATACAAAAAAACACAAAATACGCTTTGGGTGACATAAGCAAATTTATTGAACATTTTAG
This sequence comes from Sulfurimonas sp., assembly GCA_026987995.1. Taxonomy (GTDB): domain Bacteria; phylum Campylobacterota; class Campylobacteria; order Campylobacterales; family Sulfurimonadaceae; genus Sulfurimonas. The sequence goes on from JALSMC010000070.1 coordinate 506, forward strand.
ATAAAATATCATAATAAGATATAGGAAAGAGCATGACACCAGAAGAGGAAGCTAGAGCAAACATAGATAAACTACTTGAAAATAGTGGTTGGGTTATACAAGATTATAAAAAAATCAATCTTAGTCCCTCTCTTGGTCTTGGTATTGCTGTTCGTGAGTTTCCTACTTTAAAAGGTCCAGCTGACTATATGCTTTTTATTAAAAGAAAAGCAGTAGGTGTTCTTGAAGCAAAACCTGAAGGTCATACTTTGAGTAGTGTTACAGAACAGAGTGAACGATATTTAGAGAACTTCCCTGAAGATATACCTCACATTACGCCTCTTAGATTTGCTTATGAAAGTACAGGTGTTGAAACACTCTTTAGAGATAGGCTAGACATCGACACTAGAAGTCGTAAAATATTTTCATTTCATAGACCTGAAACATTACAAGAGTGGATGAAAGAGAGTGACACTTTACGAAACCGTATGAGAGAGTTTCCAGAGCTTATAACAGATGGGCTTAGAGATGCTCAAGTAGAAGCTATTACAAACTTAGAAAAATCCTTTAGTGAAAATCGTCCTCGTGCTTTAATTCAAATGGCGACAGGAAGTGGTAAAACTTTTACCGCTATCAACTTCTCATACAGACTCATCAGACATGCTAAAGCAAAACGGATACTCTTTCTAGTAGATCGTGGTAACTTAGGCAAACAAACCTTTAAAGAGTTCCAAGCATTTAACACCCCTGATGATGGTCGTAAATTTACAGAGCTTTACAATGTACAACACCTAAAATCAAACACTATAGACAGCACAAACAATGTAGTGATAACAACTATACAAAGACTCTACTCTATGCTCAGAGGCAAAGAGGAATTTGATGAATCCTTAGAAGAAGAGGAATTATCAAGCTCTTTAGCTCCAAAAGATGAGATAGCGTATAACCCTCTCATACCACCAGAGTATTTTGATTTTATAGTCGTTGATGAGTGTCATAGGTCTATCTATGGTGTATGGCGACAAGTACTAGAGTACTTTGATGCTTCTCTCATAGGACTTACTGCAACACCTGCTAAACCTACCTTTGGATTTTTTGATAGCAATCTTGTTATGGAGTACTCTTACGATAGAGCTGTAGCAGATGGTGTGAATGTACCTTTTGAAGTATATAGAATAAAAACGAAGATAACTAGTGAAGGTAGTGTGATAGAAGCAGATAGTGACTTTCAGATAGAGTATCGAAACAAACAGACTAGAAAAAGTAGATGGGAACAGCTTGATGAAGAGAAGAGCTATGGAGCAAATGAGCTAGACCGTTCTGTCCTTTCAAAAGACCAGATACGAACCATTATAAAAACCTTTAAAGACAAACTCTATACTGAAATATTCCCAGGGCGAAGTGAAGTACCAAAAACTTTAGTCTTTGCCAAAGATGATGCACATGCAGAAGAGATAGTAGAAATTATAAAAAATGTATTTGGTAAGGGTAATGACTTTTGTAAGAAGATAACATATCGCACAAAAGAGAATCCAGATGAGATTTTAGCCTCTTTTAGAACCTCTTACAACCCTAGAATAGCTGTAACTGTAGAGATGATAAGTACAGGTACAGATGTTAAGCCACTAGAGTGTTTGCTCTTTTTAAGAGATGTAAAAAGTCGTAACCATTTTGAGCAGATGAAAGGGAGAGGTACAAGAACCATCCCAAGTACAGACCTTCAAAATGTAACACCCGACAACAACCACAAGACACACTTTATCATTGTTGATGCAGTTGGTGTTACAGAGAGTATAAAAACAGACTCACGACCACTAGAGAGACAGAGAACAGTAAGTTTCAAAAATGTTTTAAAGTCAGTTGCCTTAGGTAAAAGAGATGATGACACTCTTACAACACTAGCGGGAAGACTTGCCAAGCTAGAACAAGCTATAACTAAAGATAACCATAAGCAAATAGAAGAGAAAACAGGAAAAAGTTTATCCAACATAGTGAATGATATTTTTGATTCACTAGACCCTGATAAAATTGAGACACTTTCACAAGAAAAGAGTATAGGTTTAGAAGAAGCAAAAGAGGAGTTAATCGAGATAGCTTGTACTCCTTTTGATGATCCAGAGTTTAGAGAACTACTTGAGACTATTAAAACAGACAATGAACTGATGATAGATGATATAAGTGTAGATGAAGTGATAGAATCTGGATTTAGTGAAGAAGCAAAAGAGAAAGCAAAAGGATTGGTAAGTAGTTTTAAAAAGTACATAGAGGAGCATAAAGATGAGATAGACGCTTTATCTATCATCTACAACCAAAGCTACTCTAAACGCCATTTAACTTATGAAATGATAAAAGAGCTGAGTGAGAAATTACAAAAACCTCCTTACCTTTTTACGCTTCCAAAGCTATGGCATGCTTATGAACAGCTAGAGAGTTCAAAGGTGAAAAAAGCAAAACCTGATGCACTCCTAACAAACATTATCCAAGTGATACGATTTACTCTAAAACAGAGTGAGGTACTAAGAACATTTGATGAAAAAGTGAATGAAAATTTTGAAGAATTTAAAAAAGAAAAAGGCTTGAGTATCGAACAGGAAGAACTACTAGAGAAGATAAAAGACAGAATCATAAATAACTCATCTGTAGAGATAGAGGACTTAAAAAGTGAGCCTGAATTGTTAATGAATTTATATAGTAGTTTTGGGGATAAGTATAAAGAAGTGTTAGAAGAACTTAATGTTAGGTTGGTGGCTTAATGAATAATAAATTGCCAGTAGGTTGGGTTGAAACAGTGGTAGATAAACTTGGAAATGTTGTTTCTGGAGGCACTCCATCAACAAGAGCTACTGATAATTTTGGAGGTTATATTTCTTGGGTTACTCCTGCTGACTTAACTGGCTATAAAGATAAGTATATTTCTAAGGGAAAAAGAAATATAACAGTAAAAGGTTTAAAAAGTTCATCAGCAAAGCTAATGCCTAAAAATAGTATATTATTTTCTTCAAGAGCCCCTATAGGATATACAGTCATTGCTTCAAATAGAATTTGTACAAACCAAGGATTTAAAAGCTTAATCCCATGTAGCGAGTATATACACAGTGAATATATTTATTATTATTTAAAAAATAGTAAGCAGATAGCTGAATCATTTGCGAGTGGTACTACATTCAAAGAGATATCTGGTGCAAGTTTTAAAAAATTACCTATTAAACTCCCCCCATTAAACG
>JALSMC010000071.1 GCA_026987995.1 Sulfurimonas sp.
GCTTCTCTACTTTTTTTGAGTGGATGTGGTGATGAGGATGAAGAGAACATAACCACAACAGCTCAAGGATGGCACAATCAAGGTAGAGATTGCCTTGCTTGTCATAATGTTGATTTAAATCCGGATAAACATCTATTGTATGGAGGAACGCTCTATAAAAGTGCAAATGTTCCTGATCAAAATGATTTAAATAATATGTGCGGTGGGGACTTAGTTGTAAATTTATTTAATACAACAACTGGGAATTTAGATTATAGCTCCAATGATTATAATGCAAGTGGTTCTAAGGGTTACCTTGGAAAAGGAAATATTTTTATACTCCAAAGAGAGCTACGTCTTCTTAGTGCAGGAAGTTATAACATACAGATTACCACACAAAATGGAACACAACTAGCAATAGGAGGAGGTCATACTTTTTCATCCCAAGATTATGACATAGCAAAACCTGTGGATTATGGTAATCGACTATCATGCAATAGTTGTCACTCAAACAGTGGACCACAAGCTCCTCTCTATGTAGAGATCAACTCTAATTTATGCCAATAAAGGAAACAAAAATGAAAAAATTACTACTTATAACACTACTGCTAACACTTAATCTTTTTGCTGCTCCTAGAGTTGGCGATAGCGAGGTGGCATTTACTCTACCAAACCTCTACAATGAGAGTACAAACTTGACATCCTCTTCGCTTAGGGGAAAAATTGTTTTACTTAATCTTTGGGCGAGTTGGTGTAGTGGATGTCAAGAGGAAATGCCTCTTTTTGTAAATCTACAAAAAGAGTACCCAAAAGAGCAGTTTGAGATTGTACTCTCAAGTATAGATAGCGAGTCATCATTTGCAAAAGAGTTTTTAGCAACTGTCGATAAACAGAAAGTTTTAACCTCACTCTATGATGAGTCAAAGTCACTTCCTAAAGCCTATAGATGCCCAGGAATGCCATCTTCATTCTTAATAGATAAAAATGGAAAAATTGTGGATGTTTATATTGGTAGTTTAGATGATGTAGCTATAGAGAAATTGAAAGCTAAAATAGCAGAACTTACAGGAAAATAGTTATGAAATCATTATATTTTATACTAGGTGTCGTACTCTTTTTATCTGGATGTTCAGAGCATTTAGTACGAGTGATGCCCTATGAAAAAGAGTATTTTGCTCAAGACAAGATGAGTCTTTCTCCCATAGGTGAGAGAGCTGAGCAAGAGGGGCATATATTTCTCATTCGCGAAGCGAGTGCTGGTGGGGATAGTAGTTTTCAAGGAGGTTGCGGATGTCGTTAATGAAAGTTTTATTATCACTTATGGCAATAGCACTATTGCCTTTAAGTAGTTTTGCATCTAACTTAAAAGATAGTGCATCTGTAGGCTTTAACAGCTATAGCGATACAGGGGATGTTCAGGTTTACTCACCAACACTATCACTCTTTAAAAAAGTCTCTACTCACTGGATGGTAGGCTTTAAGATGCGTATAGATGCCATAACAGCAGCAAGTATCACTAACGGTGCTAATGGGGGACAGGTAGATGTCGTTACAGGTGCATCAAAGAGCGAAGATGATCTTTTTGATGATGTTCGTTATGCACCAACAGCAATGGTAACATATGATGATGGAGATAATACTTTTACAATGGGTGGATACTACTCAAGTGAAGTAGATTATGAAGGCAAGGCAATTTTTGGAAACTATGTCCGCCAGCTCAATGAGCAAAATACTGCTCTTGGAATAGGAGTTTCACAATCTTTTGACATCTGGAAACCTGTATTTGATAGAGCTCTACCAAAAGACAACCGAAATGAGACAAAATTAGACTTATCTATAAACCAGTTGATTACACCGAAGTTTTCGCTTCAAGCAGTATACTCGTATATGTACTCTGAAGGTTTTCTCTCTTCACCGTATCATTATGTGCCGCAAAATGATATAGCAAAGTTTGAAAACTATCCAGATAAACGTACAGGTCAGGCAGTGGCATTTAAAGGAGTTTATTTACTCAATCGAGATAATGCAATGAACTTCTCTTATAGGTACTATACAGATGATTGGGATATAAGTTCGCATACTGTAAATGTAGAGGAATTACATGATTTTTCTAGAAATTTCACATCAGGTCTAAGATTACGTTACTATACACAGACAAAATCAAATTTTGTAAAAGATGTAGGAACATATACTTTGAATGATAAATATTTTGCAGTAGACTATAGAATGAGTGCTTTTGATTCTTACACTATTGGCATACCTATTATCCATAAAATGAAGGATGGTGATAAAGTAACAGCTAGTATAGATTATTATCAAACGACAGATAATGACTACATAAAGCAGTGGTATGGTGTTGATAACTTACAGGCTATTTTTACAACTTTAACATATGAGTTTGACTATTAATATGAGCTTTTGGGAGAATGGATTAAAAGCCAAGGTAATGAGCACTGAACTAATCATAGAAGCTAATGTTTCAAAAAAGATTCTTTTTGAAGCTCTAGCTTTGGTAAAAGAGTTTGAATTAAAATACTCTGCTTATAAAGATGACTCTCTCCTTTGTAAAATAAATAGACTCTCAGGAAAAGAGAAAGTGCAATGTTCGCAAAAAGAGCTAGAGATTTTTCATAAAGCCAAAGGGATTGCAGAGAAATCTTTTGGACTTTTTGATCCTACAATCGGAGCACTCACCCAAGGACTTTATGGTTTTGGAAAAGCATCTGCAAAAATTCCAACAAAAAAAGAACTCGCCAGTAGGCAAAAACTTGTAAACTATAAAGATATAGTTTTAGATGCTAAGAGTATATATCTCAAACAAGTAGGTATGAAGTTAGATCTAGGTGGTATAGGAAAAGGATACATCGCAGATGAAATATTTTCTTTTTTAGAGTCTCGTGGTGCTACAAAAATCCTTATATCTGTAGGTGGAGAGATACTTAGCAGTGGTAAAGAGTACAGTGTAGCAATTAAAAACCCCTTTACTGAGGGAAATAGTGCAATAATTACCACTACAAAAGAGTCTTTGAGTATCTCAACAAGTGGTGACTATGAGCGTTTTATAGGCTCAAAAGAGCACCATCATATACTTGAGAGTAGTAGTGCAAAACAAAAACACTACTATAGTTCTATAACACTCCTTAAAAGTGGTGTCGATGCCACACAACTTGATGGTGTAGCGACCATAGCATTTAACTCGCCATTAGAAGATTTATCTTCAGTTGCGCTAAAGTTTGGAGTGGCGATAATCGCCATTACTCCCAAAAAGCAGATAGTTTTTGAAAACTTTCAAGATATAGAGTTAAAAAGTTTTGAAATCTATCCATTTTAAATTAGGAATATAATTATGAAAAAATTGTTTTTACTACTATTTTTACCACTTTTTTTATTTGCTTCAGATTTTTTAATGCCAAATGAAGCATTCCAACCCACCGTAACATTAGAGAAAAACATACTTACCTTCCGTGTAAAATTAGGTGAAGATATACATCTCTATAAAGATAAACTCAAACTCTCAATAGATGCCAAAGAGATAGCTTTTGATAAATATAGCTATCCTCAGGCACACGATATAGATAATCAACTTTCATATGAAGATGATGTTCTTATTCGAGTGCCACTACTTAGAAAAAAGGGGGCAGGAGAGAAGGAGAGTATAGAAGTTACGCTTGCATTTCAAGGCTGTTCGAGCCAAGGTCTCTGCTATGAACCACAAGTTG
>JALSMC010000072.1 GCA_026987995.1 Sulfurimonas sp.
TTCCAGAGTAGGAGATACTATTTTGTGCTAGAAGTTTGTTGTATATTGGCTTGATTCTTGATGAGTTTAGTACTCTGTTGAGTATAGCAGTATGAGAGTAATTTTTTTCAGGATTATCATCAATGGCTATGGAAACAAATGTGTCTTGCATGTTAAAAGTATTAGCAAACTTTTTTAGAGAATTTTTTGCTAAAATATTATAGATATAAAAACCAATGTCAGTATGTTTTGTATGGAGTAGGTCTTTGATGTCGTTATATTTGTAAAACGAGAGAACAAGTATGCCATCATCAAGATGGCGTTTGTAGAGAGAAGGTTTTAGATATGTGCTTTGACAGCTTTTGCAGATATGCTTGAGTGATAAACTCTCACACATCAAACAGCGCATAGTATGCGTTTAGTCCATTTTTAGAACAGACATAAAGGCTTCTTGTGGCAGTTGTACTTTACCAATAGACTTCATACGTTTCTTACCTGCTTTTTGCTTCTCTAAAAGTTTACGTTTACGAGTGATATCACCACCATAACACTTAGCAGTTACATTTTTACCCATACTTTTTACAGTCTCACGAGCGATAATTTGGCTTCCTAAAGAGGCTTGGACTGCTACTTCAAAAAGTTGTCTAGGTATCTGCTCTTTCATGTTTTTTACAAGTACACGACCACGAGATAATGCTTGGTTACGAGGAACTACAATGCTGAGTGCATCGACAGCTTCCCCTGCTACTTTGATGTCTAGCTTGACAAGATCACCCACTTTAAAATCTATAGGCTCATAATCAAATGATGCATAACCCTTTGAAATACTTTTAAGTGTATCGTAAAAATCCATAACAATTTCGTTCATAGGTACTTCATACTCAAGCATAACTCTATCTTCATTAAGATATGTCATTTTAGTTTGAGTACCGCGTTTGTTTATGAGAAGTGTTATGATATTTCCTAAGTACTCTGCTGGTGTTATGACAGTAGCTCTAACATAAGGTTCTTCTATCCTATCTATACGGTTAACTTCTGGTAGTTGAGAAGGATTTTGAACATTTATAAAATCCCCATTGCTCAAATAAACATTGTAGATTACCGATGGTGCAGAAGCGATGAGGTCAAGGTTAAACTCTCTCTCTAAGCGCTCTTTAATAACTTCCATATGTAACATTCCAAGAAAACCTACACGAAAACCAAAACCAAGTGCTACTGAAGTCTCCGGCTCATAAGATAAAGAACTATCATTGAGTTTGAGTTTATCTAAAGCATCACGAAGGTCTTCAAACTTATCAGTATCTATTGGAAAAATACCTGCAAAAACAAATGGTTTTGCAGGTTCATACTTTCCAACAGGATCGGCAGTTGGGTTCTTAACATCAGTAATAGTATCACCAACATTGATAACACTTACTTCTTTAAGACCTAAAACAACTATACCAATTTCACCACACTCAATCGTTTTCGTTTTAATCTTTTTCATAGGGTGTGGGTACATCAAGTCAAGAATTTGATGCTCTTCACCATTAGACATAAGTTTGATGTTTTGGCCTTTTTTTACAGTACCATCAAAAACACGAACAAGTGCAAGTGCACCTAAGTACTGATCAAACCAAGAGTCATAGATAATAGCTTTTGTAGTAGCCGCAGGATCACCAATAGGAGCAGGGACTCTGTCAACAATAGCATCAATTAACTCTCTTATCCCAACACCAGTTTTAGCAGACACTAAACAAGCATCAGTTGCATCTATACCGATAGAAGTCTCTATCTCTTCGGCAACTTTAATGGGATCAGCAGCAGGAAGGTCTATCTTATTTATTACAGGAATAAGTTCAAGGTCATTATCAAGGGCTAAGTAAACATTTGCGATAGTTTGAGCCTCAACACCTTGTGCAGCATCTACGATAAGGAGTGCACCATCAGAAGAAGCAAGAGATTTTGCCACTTCATAAGAGAAGTCAACATGTCCCGGAGTGTCTATGAGGTTAAGAATATAGTGCTCATCATCTTTTACATAGTCTAAACGCACAGATTGTGCTTTGATGGTGATACCGCGTTCTTGTTCGATGTCCATAGTGTCCATCATCTGTGAACCCATCTCGCGTTCAGTAACAGAGCCACACTCTTGTATGATACGGTCAGCTAAAGTACTTTTACCATGGTCAATATGGGCGATGATAGAGAAGTTTCTAATGTTTTTCAATGAGCTACCTATTCAAACAGACCGTTAACGCTTTCGTTATGGTAAACGCGGCGAATAACTTCTGCAAAAAGTGGAGCTACTGTTAAGACTTTTATCTTTGAGTGCTCTTTTGTGTCGAGTGTGTTTGTGATGATTAACTCATCTAGTTCACCATTCTCTAGGTTCTGATATGCTTTTCCGCTAAGAACCCCGTGTGTTGCACATGCCATAACAGAAGTAGCACCCTTGTTTTTAAGTGCTGTTGCTGCTTTTACCATAGTTCCAGCAGTATCGACCATATCGTCTATCATGATTACATCATAGCCTTCAACATCACCGATGATTCCCATCACTTCTGCTTCATTTGCTTTTTCTCTGCGTTTATCAACGATAACCATCTCTAAACCCATGCGTTTTGCAAAGTATCTAGCACGAGCAACACCACCGATATCTGGACTAGCGATGATAGGGTTCTTAAGATTTTTAGACTTGATGTAGTGCTCAAATGTCACACTTCCATAAAGGTTATCAACTGGAATATCAAAGAAACCTTGAATCTGACCAGCATGAAGGTCCATCGTAACAACGCGGTCAATACCAGCAGTTTCATAAAGATTTGCTACAAGCTTTGCTGTGATTGGTACACGAGGGGCTGCTTTACGATCTTGTCTTGCATAACCATAGTAAGGAACAACAGCTGTGATACTTTGAGCAGATGAGCGTTTAAGTGCATCTGTCATGATGAGTAGTTCCATTAAGTTGTCGTTAGATGGAGCACCTGTACTTTGTACTATAAATACATCGCGACCACGAACAGACTCAGCTATCTGAACTGAAATCTCTCCATCACTAAACTTCTTTATATCTGCGTTTCCTAGTGGTACATCGAGAACTTGACAAATCTCTTTAGCAAACTCAACACTCGCACTTCCTGCAAAAATCTTATAACCGCGCATGGTAATTCCTTTATGGATTAATTAATATGCGATTATACAAAAATAGTGCTGAGGTCTTATTAAAAGTAAGAAATTTCTTAGAGCAGCTTTTGCATTCTTATGAGTGTAGAAAGTAAAATTGCACCTTTATCTATATGAGCACTTTTCATCTTAAGCTCGCTATCAAGGAGGAGTTCATGAAGTTTTGCATAGGTATAGGGTTTTATCTTTATAGATTGAGTTGCTTTTTCATCTACTACAAATTTTGGGGCAGGGTATCCTAAAATCTCTAAGGCATTAGGTGCACCGTTTACACGGATGTAGATGTTAAATATATAAAGCTGTGTGAGGTATGAGGTTATAGCTGTTAAAACTCGTATCTCATCCTCGCCATGCTCAGTAATGTTCTTGAGGTCGTCTTTAAAGTCTTTTTTTAGAAGTAACTTTTTTATAAAATCATCGAGATTTACTTCAGCTAAACCAAAAACAAGTGAATCTACATCTTTTGTAGTGATAGGTCTATCAAAAACACGAAATTTTTCTATTTCGTTACAAGAAAGTGCCACATCATTGTTATGAATTTGTAGGAGGTGT
>JALSMC010000073.1 GCA_026987995.1 Sulfurimonas sp.
AAAAGTGCTGATGGGATGCTCTTCCCATCCCAGATTAGTGGTGGAATGAAAAAAAAAGCAGGTCTAGCTCGTGCTCTTGCTATGGACCCTAAGCTTCTCTTTTTAGATGAACCAACTAGTGGACTAGACCCTATATCTGCACGAGAGTTTGATGCACTTATATTAAAACTACGAGATATGTTAGGTTTAACAATAGTGATGGTTTCACATGATTTACGTTCTATATATGATACTTTGGATAGAGTGGCTATAATAGATGAGAAGAAAATAGTATATGAAGGTTCGCTAAGTGGTGTTAAAACATCTAAAAGTGACTTTATTCAAACATTTTTTAAATAAGGTAAATAGAGATAATGAATAATAAAGCAAATTATACAATCGTTGGTATTTTAGTAATCATCGCGATGAGTTTAATGATGGCGTTTACTTACTGGTTGGTAAAACCCGAGGTTTTAAGTGATGTTAGAAAATATACCATATACTTTGATGAGTCAGTCCTAGGTTTAAACATTGATGCACCTGTAAAGTACAGAGGTATAAGTGTAGGAAAAGTAAAAGTACTAGAGATAAATCCAAAAAATTCTGAACAGGTAAAAGTAACTATAAGTGTACTCAAATCAACACCAATTAAGAGTGATACGGTAGCAAAATTAACAGCCCAAGGTATTACAGGTTTAACATATATAAACCTTAGCATGGGAAAACACAATACAAAAATACTTGAAGTCAAAGAAAATGAAAAATACGCTGTAATTAAAACAGTACCGTCATTTTTTGAAAATTTTGAAAAATCACTTGGAAGTGTATCTACTCGTTTATCTTCAACTTTAGGACTTACAGAAGAACTTTTAGGTGCTGAGAATCAAGCGCAGATGGCCTTATTACTTAGACACAGTGCAAATGTAATGCATAGGATGGATTTACTCCTAGATGATGAAACAATAAAACATATACATTCTAGTGCAAAGAATATGGATGAGTTTAGTCAAAAACTAAATAAAATAATGCCAGACATAGATAACTTTATACAAAATAGTGTAAATTGGGAAGATGATATTGCTACTTCTTTTTCTTCTATAACTACGAGTTATATAGGCATTACAGCTTCTATGAATGAGATAAAAAGAGCGATTGCAAGTGGAGAGTTTAACCTGCAAGATATTAGTGCGGATGTCATTCCTACTATGAATAACACTTTTTTACAGATGCAAGAGTTGATGATACAGTTCGAGGGTGCACTCAAGCAGTATAACGATAGCCCGTCGGACATTTTATATAAAAAAGAAGCGATTAAAAAAGCTCCAGGGGAGAAGTAAATGAAAATAGTATGGATTATCTTAATAGTATTTTTGGCTGGATGTACAGTCACAAAACCACATATATCAGAGTATACATTAGCACCAATGCTACAAAAACAAGAATATATATCCAAATCATGTAAAGAAAAGTCATTAAAGATAGGACAAGTTTTTAGCTCAAACTCTTTGATGTCACATAAGATGAAGTACATTACAGATAAGTACCAAGAGTCAGTATTTACTCAATCAGAGTGGGCGAGAAGTCCAAATAGGCTTATAAGTGATGAACTAATTAAAGGTATCAGAAGTAGTGGGCTATTTGCTAATGTGAGTAGTTTTAAGTCAAGGGCAAAGACAGATTTACTTCTAGAGACACATGTTGAAAAATTTATACAGTATTTTGAGCAAGAGAGTGAAAAATCTTATGTAGAAGTGGTTATAACACTAAACTTAATAAATACGAAAAAGTCAAAAAGTATTTCACATGCTACATTTAATTCAAAACTTGATACTCTTAGTGTAGATGCAAAGGGTGGGGTAGTTGCTTTAAACAGTGCACTCTCAAATGTTTTACTCAAGACAAATGACTGGTTAGAGGATGTGTGTAGATGATAAAGGAAGAAGAGTACAAAAAACGAAGAGGTGCTTTAGCTAAAAAGCTAAAAAAAGACTCTATTACTATCCTTTTTAGTGCAAAATCAAAACAGCGTTCAAATGATACAGAGTACCCGTATAGACAAAATAGTAATTTTTACTATATGTGTGGATTTAAAGAAGACAATGCTGCCCTTGTTATAGTCAAAAAGAAAAAGCAAACTAAAACATATCTTTTTGTTCAAAAAAAAGATGAACTTTTGGAACTTTGGACGGGTAAAAGAGTAGGGAAAAAAGCTGCTAAAGAAGTTTTTGATGTAGATACTGTTTTGACTACAGATACATTTGAGAAAAAAATAGTGCAACTCCTCAAAGATAAACAGTATCTGTATTTTGATTTTTCAATGCAAGATGAAAGAACGGATAAGCTTAGAAAAATCAGCACTCATTTAATAGGACATGAAAATATCTCTCATGATATTGGTGCACTGCGTTTATATAAGTCTGATGGAGAAATTGCACTTATTAAAAAAGCACTCAGCATCACAAAAGAGGCACATCACTTAGCTATGAATAAGGCTAAAAACTTAAGTGATGAGTGTGAGTTGCAAGCAGAAATAGAGTATGTATTTAAAAAGAGAGGTGCATATAGCGATGCTTATACAAGCATAGTCGCTTGTGGTAATAATGCCAACACACTGCACTATATAAAAAATGATGACAAACTCCAAAACAACAAGCTTATCCTGATAGATGCTGGTTGTGAATATGACTACTATGCGAGTGATATTACAAGGTCTATTCCTGTAAGTGGTAAATTTACAAAAGCTCAAAAAGAGTTATACTCGATGATACTGAGTGTTGAAAAAGAGATTATTCGTATGATAAAACCAGGCTTAATGCGAACTGCCTTACAAAGTAAATCAGAAGAGCTTTTATGTCAAGGTTTAGTTGCCTTGGGTATCTTAAAGGGTGATGTAAAAAAACTAATAAAGAAGAAAAAGCATAAAAAATATTATCCACATGGAATAGGGCACTGGATGGGAATAGATGTGCATGATGAGTGCCCCTATAAAGATAAAAAAGCAAAGGAAATCCCTCTAGGAGAGGGTATAGTTATGACGATAGAGCCTGGTATATATATAGGTGAAAATGACATGAGTGTTCCTAAACGCTTTAGAGGGATTGGTATACGAATAGAAGATGATATATTAGTAACAAAAGATGGGTATGAGAACCTTTCTTATGATATTTTTAAAGAGATTAAAGATATAGAATCTCTCTAAAACTCTAGAGATAAATGGTACAAAAAATGCTCTTAACTTAATAGATTAAGGAGTTTTATGCAGTTTATCGAAGCACTCAAACTTAGAAATAAGTTGTTCTTTCTTTTTATACTTATAACTATGGGTCTTATTAGTATAGGTATTATAGGAAGTATGCATCTAAACTCCATGAAAAAAAATATTGATAAGCTCTATTTTGGCTCCCTTGTACCTGTCACTGAACTCAACGAGATTATACAGATATACCATAATGGTTTAGCAAGTAGTGTGTATAAGGCTTCGCGTTTAACTATAAGTCCAAGTCAAAGTAGCTTAGAAATAGAGCACGCGATTAAAGATATAAGAAAAAAATGGAAGAGTTATGAGTCCCACTTTAAACGCGATGCAGAATTAGAGTACTTAGAATATACCGCTTTAGAAATCAAACATACAAATGAATACTTTTTAAGAATATATAAGGCTGCTAAAGAGGGGAAAGATTTAACCCGCATTAACTTAAGTATACTTGAGAGA
>JALSMC010000074.1 GCA_026987995.1 Sulfurimonas sp.
TATCCAGCCAACATCAGCTGTACACCAAAAAGTATCGTTCTCTTTTACATCAAACACCCACTCCATAGTCATCTGTGCCCAGAGAATATAACCCGCAGAGTTATGTTGTACACCTTTTGGTTTCCCTGTACTCCCTGACGTATAAAGTAAGAAGAGAGGATCTTCTGAGTCCATAACTTCTGGTTCACATACAGCAGACTTGTTTTTTATGAGTTCATTGTAAGAGTAATCCCGTCCAGCTACCCAAGTAACCTCTTCGTTGTTTCTCTCAACAACTAAAACTTTCTCAACTGGCGTTTGACCTTCAAGTGCAGCATCTACAACAGGTTTAAGCATATAAGGTTTACTCTTACGAAATGCACCATCAGCAGTTATGACAACTTTAGCCTCTGCGTCTTCTATTCTATCTTTTAGAGCTTCAGAAGAAAACCCACCAAAAACGATGGAGTGTATAGCCCCGATACGAGCACATGCAAGCATCGCATAAGCAGCCTCAGGAATCATCGGCATATAAATAACAACACGGTCACCTTTTTTTACTCCAAAATCCTCTTTTAAAAGGTTAGCAAAACGATTTACATTTTTAAAAAGGTCTAGGTATGTGATAGTTTGGACATCACCACGATCACCCTCAAATATAATCGCTGCTTTATTCTTACGAGTATCAAGATGACGGTCTATACACTGTGCAGAAACATTTAGTTTTCCACCATCAAACCACTTTACAAAAGGTGCGTTTGACTCATCTAAAACATTTGTAAATGGCTCAATCCAGTCTAGTTTTTCTTTAGCTGCATCACCCCAAAAACCTTCATAGTCATCGGTAGCTTTTTTCATAAGAGCATTATACTCATCCATATTTTTCACATTTGCATTTGCTGCAAACTCTGGGTTTGGTTGAAAGATTTGTTTTTGTGACATTGTAATTATTCCTTTATTTTGTTTGTGTTAATTTTAAGTAAATCATCGCAGTCATGATGGCATCATTCACTGCATTATGTGCTCCCATATCAGGAACACCGCATTTTGACAAGATAGTATCAAATCGCAGGTCAATATTTCCTTGCGGAATTAAAGCGATTGTTTTATCAAAATAAATTTCAGAAACTTCTATGGCTCTGTTTGGAAGTTTCACACCTAAAAGGGGTTTTACATACTTGTTTATCATTGCGATATCAAACTCTAAGTAATACCCAATCAAAGGTCTTGAACCTATAAAGTTCAAGAACTGCTTGATTGCATCATCTATATCTAATGCTGATTCTAAATCACAGTTACGTATCTGATGTATTTCTATACTTTTAGGGTTAATATCTTTAGCACTTTTTACAAAGACTTCAAAAGTATCAGAGGTGATTATTTTATTGTCTCTTATTTTTACAGCCCCAATAGAAATAATATCATCAATTTTAGGATCTAAACCTGTTGTTTCAGTATCAAAAACGACATACTCACCACTCTTATCTTCATCAAAAAGAAAAGAATAATCTTTATCCTTGAGTTTAGATATGTTAGCACTCTTTTGCCAATTTTTGATAAACGCGAACATACTAAGTGACCATATTTAGATGAAAATGAAAACTAATAAATTTTTTAAATTTATTTACTATTTTAAAACTATCTTTTAAGAGATCCCTTTGAACTTTACTTAGCTTTTTAGGGTCAATTAAGTTACTGTTTTGCACCTCTTTTTGCTCAAGCATCACCTCAAGTCGAATACTACTAAGAGTATCAAAACTCTCTATGAGTTCTGTTGCAAAAGTTTTATCTATGATGTTTCTATTGTTCAACTCTTTTATACGTTCTATTGTATTTGTTTGAGAAATCCCATACTGTAATGAAAGTGTACGAACACCATGCACAAGAGCAAATATACCTCCTTTTTTCAAATCAAGTCTGTTTTTAGCATCTTTTTCTAAAACAAAACTACTAAACATTGAAAGTGGCGTTTCAAAATGCAAGATAGCCTTAGCAATATGAGCTAAAACATCATCTCTTTGACTAAAACTATCGTACAAATAGGACTTGAGTTCTTTGAGGTATTTTTCTTCTCCTGCCACAAATTTTACATCTAAAAAGATACTAAGATTTTGAGAGCTATTAGCATCCCATATGTGAGTCCATTCATCTATCATATTTTTATACGACTTCACATCTCTTCGCCACTCTTTGTTTGTGACCATTACATTTCCTAAACACTTTGGAAAGCCTAATAATAGTAACGATTCATTAAGTTTTTGCATCGGCTGCTCAAACAGTTCACTCTCTACATCATTAGAAATTATAAGGGCATTATCTTGGTCAGTTTTTATTGTTTGTTCTTCTCTTCCTTCACTTCCCATAACTATTAAAGCACATGATTTTTGTAGTTCTAAAGGTACACACAGACTAAATACTTTTTCATATATTTTGAGATTGAGTGTAGATACCATCTTTGTGATATAACGAACTTTTACACCCTTGGTTTGTAGAGTGACTATCAGATTTTTCAAGTCATCTTGTAGGAATCTCAAATCTTGTATAGACTCTGCTTTATCTATCTGAACTGCCACTAAGTGAGAGTGATTTGCAAAGTAACTCAAAAGGTCAAGTTGTTCTAAAACACCTACTATCTCATCATTATTCATTACCACTAAATGTTTTATACTCTTATGTGTCATCATTAAAAGTGCATTAAATAAAAAATCATTTATATCAATACTTAATATACTTTTTGTCATGATGCTAGCTATCGTTGCGTTTACATCAACAGAGTTTAAAAGAAGCATATCACGAAGATTACGGTCAGTTACCACACCATAGTTTCCATCGGATTTTACTATTATCATACTAGCATTAAGGTTTTTTTGCTTTGTAAGCGCACTAAAAATAGTCTCATCACTTGAAACAACACAAGGTGTATGCAAGAACATATCACTCACTTTTGAAATCAGAAAAGGAGTTAAATCGCTTGAGAGCTCATGCTCTTTGAGTTGCTGATGTCTTGATATAAAATCTTGTAAAAAGTAACTTTGTATTTTTTTGTTTTGCATCAACTCTAAAAAATCATCTTTTTTTATCTCATAACAGATAAGTTCTTCATCGACCACAAACTTTGACTGAGTTTTATTGTAGATAAGTGCATCACCATCAAAACTGTCACCACTAGAGTAAACATTATGAAGTTCATCATCTACGAGTTCGTTGACTGTGCCTTTTATTATGATATAAAAAGAGATAGAAGCGAGAGTTGGAGAGATTAAGAGTGTATCTTTTGTATAGTAGGCTATGTCTATTTTAGACATTAAGTTGTCGAGTTCAGATGAACTCAACAACCCAAAGGGATGGATAGACTCAATTAATTTTCTTTGATCGAGTATACTCATACTTAATGCTCCGAAGCACCCTCAGCACCGATACCCGTTTGTGAACGGATATATTGTGCTTCAAATGCTGCTCTTTCAGCTTCACCATCATGACTCTTATCTGTAATTGAGAAGAACCAGATAGATACAAACGAAACAGTTACAGAGAAAAGTGCAGGATATTTATAAGGGAAAATCGCTTCTGCATTTCCTAAAATCTGTACCCATACAATCGGTCCAAGTATAACAAGCATAACTGCAGTTGCTAGACCTAAAGACCCACCAATAACTGCACCACGAGTTGTAAGCTTACTCCAGTACATAGAAAGGAAT
>JALSMC010000075.1 GCA_026987995.1 Sulfurimonas sp.
AGTATATTTTAGAAATTGAACCTGATTACCTGAAGATAGATGGCTCTTTAGTAAAGAATATAGATAGTGATGAGAAGTCTCATATTTTAGTTGCTGCGATAGTGAAGTTCTCACATAAACTTGGTATAAAAACGATAGCAGAGTTTGTTCATAGTAAAAAAATATTTGAGATGCTAAAAGAGTTAGAAGTAGATGAGTACCAAGGATTTTATTTTGCTGAACCGCAAGAAGAAAAGAATTTATTAATAGGTGAAAAAGATGTCTGATTTATCTGAAATTGTTAAATACACTAAAAAATTAAAAGTACTTTATGTGGAAGATGAAGAGGAAGTTCGTAATACATCTTTTGAACTTTTTGAAAACTTTTTTGGAACTATTGTTATGGCAAAGGATGGACAAGAAGGTTTAATATATTATGAAAAAGAAGATTTTGATCTTATAATTACAGATATATCCATGCCTAGGATGGATGGAATTGAATTAATAAGAGCCATTCGTAATCATGATAAGCTGATACCAATTGTAATATTTTCTGCACTTAATGACCCTACATATCTTTCTGCATCAGTTTCGCTCAATGTTGATGGATATATACTCAAACCTCTAAAAGTAGATAATGTATTGGATGTACTACAACAGCTCTCTTACAAAATATCATATAGAAGTACAGAAAAACTTGATGTGAACAGTTTTAAAAAGAGTTTTGATTTAGATAAGTTAACACAACTGCAGAGTCATAGTGCTCTTATAGAAGAACTTGATAGTGTTGGAAGAGATGAGACACCAGTTCTAATTTTGATAAATATTGATGAGTTTCATATATATAATGAAATTTATGGCTTACATATTGGTGATACTATTCTTGTAAAATTTGCCAAGCTATTAGAAGTTTTTAACAAGTCTAAAAAATACCACCTGTATAGAATGAGTGGAGATGAGTTTGTATTTTTTGAAAAGTCACCTATAATAGACTCTGAAAAATATACGAAGGATATAGAAGACTTGATGGAGTTCGTCTCTCAAAACACTATACAGATAGAGGGTGTAAAGGAGAGCATATCTTTAGCTATTACTGTTGGAGTGGCTTTTCATGATGGTAATTTATATAGTAGAGCAGATATGGCCTTGTATGAGGCGAGAAAAAGAGGACGAGCTTATCTTGGATTTAGTGCGGATGTAGATAGAAAAAGAGAACTAAAAAATAATCTTTACTGGCGAGAAGAGATTAACAGAGCTATCGTAGAACAGCGAGTACATACATTTTACCAGCCTATTGTAGATGGCGAAAAAAAGATACTCAAGTATGAGGCATTGATGCGCATTAAGCAGATTGAAGATGACTCAAGTGTGAAAGTAATCTGCCCAAAAGATTTTATAGATTTTTCAAAAATCTCTAAGCAGTATATAGGACTTACAAAAGTTGTAATAGAAGATGCTTTTGCTACTATGCTTGAGCATAATGTGCATGTAGCCATAAATATTACATTTCATGACATAGAAAACCGTGAAATAAATAAACTACTGCGACATAAAATTTCAAAGCATCACCTTGCAAGTAAAACAAAGTTTGATATTAGTTCTCAAGTTATTTTTGAACTACTAGAGCACTCTAACCATGATGACTATGATCGTTTTATATCTTTTATGGATGAGTTTAAAGCACTCGGTGTCATCATCACGATAGATAACTTTGGACTAGGATTTTCAAACATGTCAAAGATTTCTGCAATGGCACCAAACTACATAAAGATAGACTCAACTTTGATGAAGAATATAGATACAGATATACATGCATTTACCCTTGTTAAAGCGATAGTGAAGTTTACAAAAGAGTTAGGTATAAAAACGATTGCAGAACATGTGTCAAGTAAAAAGATTTTTGAGTTGAGTAAAGATTTAGGCATTGATGAGTTCCAAGGTTTTTATTTGGGTGAACCATTAGAGTCTTTACAAAAGGAGAGTATGTGAATTTTTCTATAGAAGAGATACCGCTTAATGTCGCTGTATATAAACCTACAGATGATGGGGATTTTATATTTGTAGATGTTAATAGTACCCTTGAAAAATCAGAAGGTATTACAAAAGATGCTCTTATAGGTAAGCGACTTACTGAGCTTTTCCCCGGCATAGAAGAGATGGGACTACTACAGTGCTTTCGTAGAGTTAATGAGACAGGAGAAGATGAACTTTTAGAGTTGGCACTCTATGAAGATAAACATAAAACAGGTTGGAAACGCAATAATGTTACAAAACTTGCAAATGGAAATATAGCAGCTTTTTATGAAGATGTAACAGAGAACAACCAAGAAGTAGAGCGGTTTGAAGAGTTACTTGAAAAAAAAACAGCAGAATTAGAGAGCCAAAAGAAAGAGTTAGATAAACGAGTCATACATGAGATAAAAAAAAATAGAGAACAAGAGAAGCAGATGCTAATGCAGTCGCGTTTAGCACAGATGGGTGAGATGCTGAGTATGATAGCACATCAGTGGAGACAACCTCTTGGTGCTATAGCTTCTGCTTCAGCAAATCTAAAACTCAAACTTATGCTTGGAAGTTTTCCTCTTGAGAGTGAAGCATCAAGAGAAGAATGTAGTCAGTATTTTAGTGAACGATTAGAAAATATTGAAGGCTATGTTGATAACTTGACAACTACTATAGACGATTTTAGAAATTTTTATAAGCCAAATAAAACATCAGTAGAGCTTTCCCTCAAAGAAGTTGTTGAAAAATCTATACAAATTATTGGATCATCTTTAAAAAACAATAATATTAAAGTTGTACAAGAGTGTAACTCAGAGGAGATTTTTAGTATTTATGATAGTGAAATGATACAGGTAGTCCTCAATATACTCAATAATGCACAGGATAATTTTTTAGAAAAGAATATACAAAATTCGACTATAACTATAAAAACAAATGCTTCTGAGTTGAGTATATGTGATAATGGTGGAGGTATCCCTGAAGATATTATTGAGAATATTTTTGATCCTTATTTTTCAACAAAACATGAAAAAAATGGAACAGGATTAGGGCTTTATATGTCAAAGATGATAGTTGAAGAGCACCATAGCGGAACACTGCAAGTTGTAAATATAGATGGTGGAGTTTGTTTTCATATAAATTTAAAAGGGGTCTAAGTGCAACAGCATATTAAACTTCTTCTCGAATATTCCAAAGAGTTAGACATCCTCTATGTTGAAGATGATAGGATATTAGCAGATAATACAGCAGAACTTTTAGAAAATTATTTTCACTCCGTAGATACCGTGTATGATGGTAAGGATGGTTTAGATAAATATCAGGAGTATAGTAAGGCTAATAATCGTTTTTATGATATTGTGATTACAGATATACAGATGCCTAAGATGGATGGGATTGAACTCTGTGAAAATATTTTGAAAAAGAATGAAATGCAGTCTATTATTATCACAACGGCACATAATGAGATAAATTTTCTTTTGTCAGCAATAGATTTAGGGATAGATGGATTTTTGGTAAAACCTCTTAAAACGGAACAATTAATAAAAGTTCTATTTAAAACGACTTGTAATGTAAGTGACCATAAATTTGTGACTTAATTAAAAAAACGAGTGCTTAAAACCTCTTTCAAAGTATGGTATATTAGGAGTAAACAAAGGTTTATTTACAAATGGCTGTAAA
>JALSMC010000076.1 GCA_026987995.1 Sulfurimonas sp.
AGAACTTCTTGATCACTTAGAGCATAAAGTGCTGTTATAAAAATAAAAAGAAGAGCGACAAAGCGAAGCATTTAAAAGCTATTCGCCTTGTGTTAGTTTGTTGATAAGCTCTTTTACTGAGATAATCTCATTTATACGATAGCCATTAGTACCTGAGAAGAAAAGACCAAATTCTTTATTTCCTTCATATGCATCTGAAAGTCTATCTGCAATACAAAAACCAACTTCTTTAGCCTCAACACCTCTATGACATGGAGCAACACAGTTTGATATACACTTAATAGAAGGACCTTCACGTCGCTCAATTAGACCAGTAAGGTTAGTTCTTACACCACGAGCTGGATAACCAACAGGAGAACCCATAAGCTGTATGTCTTCTTCTTTAGCAGCCATAAGAACTTCTTTGAAATTATCATGAGCATCACATTCATGAGTACCGATAAATCGTGTTCCCATTTGAACACCACGAGCACCAAGTGCCATCATTTCTTCTATGTCATTCTTATCCCAAACACCACCTGCAGCGATAATAGGAATGTCACCCCATTTTGCAGCTTCTTCAACAACAGGAGCAACAATATTTTCTAGTTGATTTTCTTCCATCTCACACTGCTCATAAGTAAAACCTTGATGACCACCAGACTTAGGACCTTCTACGATAACCGCATCAGGAACTCTGTCGTAACGCTTTTTCCAACGCTTACAGATGATTTTAAGTGCTTTTGCAGAAGATACAATAGGAACAAGAGCAACATCTGGATAATCCGCAGTAAACTCTGGCATATTTGTAGGAAGCCCAGCTCCTGTGATGATGATGTTTGCACCTGCTTCACATGAGTCAGTTACTACACGTCCGTAGTCATTTATCGCATATAAAACATTACAAGCAATAGGAGCATCACCACAAATTTCTCTAGCATCTGAAAATATTTTAACTAGAGCTTCTTTTGAGTAAAAATTTTCTACCTCTAAAGGACGCTGTGCTACTAACTTTTTCACATGCTCTTTTTTATCATAATAACCAGTTCCAACTGAAGAAATAACTCCTAGTCCACCCTCTTTACTTACATTTCCTGCAAGCTGTGACCAAGAAATACCGACACCCATTCCACCTTGAACAATTGGTATTTGTATAGTGTGTTTTCCGATTTTAATTGAGTTAAAGCTCATTAGTTTACCTTTAATTTTGCAAATTTTCTTTTTCCAACTTGGAGCAGGTACTCGCCGGTTGTCAGTACTAGTTTTTCATCAGATACTTTTTCTTGGTTTATTTTAACACCACCTTGCTTAATATCTCTTCTAGCCTGTGAAGTTGAGGGCTCAATGTTACAATCTAGCAAAGCTTTTGCAATCCAAACCTCACCTTCGCAAGAAAACTCGGGAATATCTGTTGGCACTTGGCTCTTTGAGTGAACCTTGTCAAACTCTTCTTTAGCATTATTTGCTTCTGTTTCACTATGAAAACGAGTAGTTATCTCTAATGCAAGTGCCTCTTTTACTTTTTTAGGGTGTAAAGAGCCATCATTTACACCTACTTTTAACTCTGCAATTTCGTCAAGTGTTTTTGTACTGAGTAACTCATAAAAACGCCACATTAAATCATCGCTAATACTTAGGACTTTTCCAAACATATCATTTGGAGTATCTGTTACACCTATGTAGTTACCTAAAGATTTACTCATCTTTTGTACACCATCAAGACCTTCTAAAATCGGCATCATAAGAACTGCTTGTTGCTTTTTAATCTCATAAGATTTTTGAAGTTGTCTACCCATAAGCAGATTAAACTTTTGGTCAGTTCCACCTATTTCTATGTCTGACTTAAGATGCACACTATCATAACCTTGAAGTAGTGGGTACATGAACTCACTCACTGCGATTGGTGTTTGAGAAGCATAGCGTTTAGAAAAGTCATCGCGTTCTAACATACGAGCAACTGTAAGGTTTGATGCAAGTTGTAACATACCTACTGAGCCTAGAGCATCTAGCCACTCTTTGTTGTAAACTATGTCTGTTTTACTCTCATCTAAAATCTTAAAGGCTTGTGAAGTGTATGACTCAATATTTTTAGCAATATCATCAGGAGTTAGCACTTTTCTAGTAGCACTTTTTCCAGTAGGGTCGCCAATAGTTGCTGTAAAATCACCTATAAGAAACTGAACACGAGCACCAAATTTCTGAAATGTTGCTAACTTTTGAAGTAACACCGTATGTCCTAAGTGTAAGTCTGGTGCAGTGGGGTCAAAACCTGCTTTTACAGTATAGTTCTTTCCTTCTTCAAAGTAAGCCTTAAGAAGTTTTTCAATCCTCTCAATATCAATTATTTCGGCTGTTCCTCTGTTTATCTCACGTAGTGCTTCTTCTATCATCTCTTCTATACTCTCCAATCTATATTATGTTTAACTTTTATAAGCGTCATCAGTTCTAATCAAATGAATCACTTTTATCTTTGACTCTATTTTAACGCGTAGTGCATTAATATCCGCTTCCTTAGATTCAAATCCCAGCTCACAAAACTTCGTATAATTTTCACTCTCTTTACCAAGTTCTATTGAGTGTATGTCTATATTTAACTTTACAAGATATGCAAGGAACTCAGCTAAAGCACCTTTTTCATTGTGTAATGATGCAATAAGATTATATTTATAGTGCTTTTGATGTGCCCAAGTCACAAAAATCATTTTCGGATTTTCATTCATTTTTTTCGCGGCTACACTACATAACTTATGGTGAACATTTACTTTATTTTTCTCTAAAAACCCCATAATTTCATCACCAGTTTTTGGGTGACAGCAGTAATCAAAGACTACATCATTTATACTATTTGATGCATATATATCTAAGCCTGCTATCTGTGTATGTTTTATCTTAAATCTATGTCTTGATATAAAGGCTTTAAAACGACTATTTTTACTTATATCTGCAACATATCTATGAATTACATTCTTGAAACTTTCGACATCAGATGCTATACTTGATGTATGCTCACACTTGTTTTCTACAAACCACTCTTGTATTCGATGTGGATTTAAACCCATAACTGTTGCTACTATATAAACAGCATACTTCTCATTTATATCACGTAGTCGCATATTGCAGTTGAGTTTCATATTTGTCTGGGCTCTGCTTGTTTTGACTGCATCTATCCAAGAGCATCTTGTAATCATCTCATCGGCAGCGATAATCTTCACAATATCACCATTGTGAAGTTCAGTCAAAAGAGAAGATTTTACTTTATTTACAAGTGCACCTGCTGCTTTATTACCCACTTCACTGTGAACTGCATATGCAAAGTCAAGAACTAATGCTCCACGTGGTAGAGTAAAAGCATCTCCTGTTGGAGAAAATACAGATATATCTTCACTGTATAAATCATTTTTAATTAACTCATAAAAGTCTTCTACCGACTCATCTTGATACTGTAGGTTATCTAACCAATCAAGTTTTATCTTATCGTTTCCTGACTTATACTTCCAGTGAGCGGCTATTCCTAACTCTGCTGTTTTGTGCATGTCATAAGTTCTAATTTGAACTTCAAAAATTGCAGTATTGTAAAATACACTTGTATGTATTGTTTGGTAGCCATTATCTTTCTCAACTGCTATGTAATCTTTAAAACGCGAAGCTAATGGTCGAAAATGAAGATGAA
>JALSMC010000077.1 GCA_026987995.1 Sulfurimonas sp.
TTAGAAATATAACGCGGTTTAGAAGAAGTTTTTAACTTCGCACGGGCACTTTTTAGGCGTTTGTCATATAGCTTTTGAATTTTTTCATTTCTATTCATATTTTTCCTATTTTTATTCGTATTTATATACTGATAATCTTTAAACTAAAACTTATACTCTATCTTCTCATCTATTGAAGTCTTCAAAGTAGATATTACCATCTTCCCTAGCAACTCTCCAAAGAGTGTATGTTTACCTGCATATCTTATGGGCTCAGTATCTACACCACTTACAACTGCTACCGAATCGGTTCCTGTTCCAGTTGCTATTTTCCCAGATGTAGTACTATTAATGCCAAGTTCATACATCACTAAAACCTTTGCTTCAGTTACAATCATAAGTATTTCAGCCATAGCAGCCTCACTCAAAGTGGCAGAGGTTAGTATGATAATATTTATAGTACCAACTTCTTTGACATCGCTTAGCATATGTCGATACTCAGCTTTATCACCAACACAACGAGCATTACTCAAGCCAGAAGTAACTAAAACAGCAATCTCAATCTCTTGTACTGTCTGCGTTTGCATAGCAAAGGATTTCATGGAGGCTGCTGTCATCATACCTACCACACAGCCATGCCAAGAAGCACTGTCTGCATAGTTTTGTAAACTAGACTCAGGTTTTTCATGACAGTTTATGCTTAGTGGTACTTTAAGGTTAAGTAAGTGAT
The DNA here is from genome assembly GCA_026987995.1 of Sulfurimonas sp. Lineage (GTDB taxonomy): Bacteria > Campylobacterota > Campylobacteria > Campylobacterales > Sulfurimonadaceae > Sulfurimonas. The sequence continues at coordinate 710 of JALSMC010000077.1, forward strand.
GGGCACTAACAAGACCTCCATTATAAACAGCAGAGCTAAGAACTTTTAGTTCTTGTGTAAATTCTAGGTGAATGCATTCATTAGAATGTTCTAATAAAACATGGGATATAAGGTTCTTTTTTTTCATTAAACTCTTAGACACTTAATCTAAGCTCCTTATTTATCTTCTTTTGGCTTGTTTTTATTAAAGATTTTTAAAATACTAATTTTATTTTCGTAAATTTTATACTGAATGGTGTATTTCATAAATATCATATCTCTTACATTTATATCATTAGAATAAAATGATTGTCTGCACTTAAGTGGAGAATGAACTAAGTTATGGATTTGTTTATCTAAATCAGCATAAAAGTTTTCACTTGCACTTACTTTGTCTTTTGCAATATGTGTTAATATTTTGAGTAATTGTGTTTTATATAGTCTGGTTCTAAAGATTTGCATTAGCATTTAAGTCTTTGAAAAATATTTCCATTTCTTGTTCGTACTGTTCTTGAGATAACATTTCCATTTTTCCATTTTCTGAATCTTCAATGATTTGCTCTAAATCTTTTTTTCTTTCATAAAAATAAGGGTCAATTTCGAGATTTTTATCTTTTTCCACAGTTATATTTGAATGACTTTCTTTCACAAATTTCATAAACTGTTGCATATAGCTATCTTGTATCTGTATTGATAAAGTTTGCATCTAAAAATCCTCAATTTAATAATATACTTGCATTATATCAAAACCCAAGTAAAGCTCACTTGAGTTGTATGGATTAATAGTATTTTCTATTTTATGTCATAAAGGTGGGTATTTATTCACATGAGTGTAGTTTTGAAAGATTATCTTTTTCTAGTATATATAAATATAACCAATTAAGAGCAGAGCAAATAGTTAATTTTCGAAACAAACAAAATGAGTATATAGGTAGTATTAAATGCTCTGCTTTACAAATCTAATTTCTATTTATTAATATTGAGATCAATAGTACTTTTTGTTTCAGAGATTTTTGTGGAGTCAAAGTCACCTTTTTGACCATATGATTCGACAATTCCATCTTTAATTCTTACAAAATAATTTTTAGAACCACCTTTAATACGCATTCTTCCATCCCATGCACCATAAAATTCATATATCATATATTCAACACCTTTTGTGGCACTTGTAGTTGATGGAGTACCTAATACTTCAATAACTTTTTGTTTTGACATACCAAGACTTATTTCATTAAGTTTTGCTGCTGTAGTGCACCCTGATAGAAGTAGAACTAAAATTAAATAAATTTTTTTCATTATTTTCCTTCGTACAACTTTTTAATTGCAGATAATATATATTAAATAGCCTTAAGAGTATAAATACTAAGACACTTAAAATATCCTACGATTTGAGATGTATAATTAAGAAGGAAATTGTGTCTACTTCACTCTAATCTTAACATCAGCAATACCAAGAATGGCATTATCCCCACTGCTGTCTCCATAGGTATATATCATTTCATAATCATCTAGGTTTAGGTAATCTTTTACTCGTCTGAGTTTTTCTTTTCCGTGACAGTTTTTTGTGGCGAAGTGTCCTGTGAATATTTTGTTTTTAAACTCCAGTTCTGTACAAAGAAGTTCTACCTTGTGTTTGTTTGACCATGGTTCTAGCCAGCAACGCATTGAAGCAGATACTATTAGAACTTTGTCACCATTTTTTATGTGCTCTTGAAACTTTGTGTAGATCTCTTCTCTTATGATATCGTTGATTTTTGTCTCACCGTATTTTTTAGCTACTGTTTTAAACTCATCTTCGTTTATTTTATGAAAGTAGAGTCTAAAGAGTAGTTCTTTAGCATAGGAGTTGTCCATCAGTTTTATTTTGTAGAGAAAGAAAATTGGAGAGAATAGGGCTAGTTTGAAGTAGTAAGTTGGTTTTCCTACTGCAAACTTTATGAACTCTGCTAAAGAGTCCTTTGTTGTGAGTGTTCCATCAAAATCAAAGAGGGCTAGAGTCACTTGAGTTGCTCGTCTTTGTAGTATCTATCGTTGAAGTAACACTTGCCTTGTGGTAACCACTCAGGTATGTCATAAAACTTCTTTTGTTGTATGTCTAGGTAGTGCTTTTTATATTTGTCATAATTAAAACCTTTACACTCAGCTACATAAAACGTAGCATCTTCGACTTTAAATGTTTTTATCTTTACATCATCACAAACGCTTGAATACTCTTTTGTTTTTATCTCACGGTTGTTAAAGATGTAGAAGTCTGTGTCTCTCAGAGAGCGAATATCTACAAGTTTGTCATCCATACGACCAAAAACAGAGTTACTAAAGATCATAGGCATATCTTTTTTACAGTAGTAGTTAAACATAGCAGAGTTTGTGTAACCTGTAGAGAAGAGTTTTTTATCTACATACTGTTCATCTAAGACACCACAAGTCTCTTTCATATTTGAGCTAAGAACTGCATCTTCGTAGAAGTAACTAGACTTGAAAACAGAGTTTGGTAGTAGGTGTAATGCTGAGAGAACAGATAGTAAGATGACTATGTGCACTGCTGTAAAAATAGTATTATACTTGAAGAGTTTATGCAGGTACTTATCATCTAAAAGTGCAAAGAGCAAAAATATATAAGGTATAAAGAGTATAAACCAGTGAATACCCATAAGATTTTTCAGTGAGACCATAAAAAAGACTACAAACATCACTACAAGTATAAGGGAGACAAGTATAAAAAGTTCATTTTTTACAAAGTTTTTTCTACTTTTATAGAGAAACCAAAAAGCCCATGGTGTGACGATGTATATGAGGTTCAGAAGAAAGTTTGAAAATGTCTCAAAGTTATAGTGACTCTCTGTTCGAGCAAAAAAGTTAAACATGATGTTGTTCCAACAGCAGTTATAGTTGAAGTACATATTTTGAGCGATGGCGAGAAGGACTATGGGGCTTGCTATGAGTAGT
>JALSMC010000078.1 GCA_026987995.1 Sulfurimonas sp.
GTGTTGAGAGAATTTGTTCTAAGTAACCATGAGAGATTTGTGTCATTGCTGCTATCTCTTTTATCTGCATGAGTTTTGCATTTGGAGAGTTTGAGAGTACATGCATTGCTGCAACCCCATAGGTGCCTTTTGTAGAGATACCAACCATTTTAGCTCAAAAATCTCTTGTATAGATAATAGATTTCACAGCCCAAACAGTAATTAAAAGCAACTTCTAAAAATATACATGCTAAAAGAACTATAACTAAAACATACATAATAGTTACAAGTTCTGTAAGTGCTGTCACCGCTATGAGTATAGAAAACAGAAGTCCAAAAAAAGCGGCCAACCTTTTTGGAGCTGCATCAACTTTTACAGACTTTAAGTTTAAAACTTTTTTTGTTTTTAGTGCAAGTATAAAAAGTAAACTATACTCTTTTTTTTGAGCAACTTTTAGAAAAAAATCAAGAACTAAAAAGTATATAATCGGAGTTTGAAGTGTAAATAAGAAAATCACAACAAGCACTCCCGTATAAAATGCATTAATTCTCGCAACATTTGAGTCAATAGATATAAGAGAGATAGGACAGGATTTGTTATTCACAACTTACCTTTATTATTTAAATTTTTGTAATAATAGTAAGTTAGTGTTTTAAAGTCAAGTAAACATAGTATATTGCTATGGTTTAGTTTTTTATCTTCAGGGCAAGTTGTTTTGGAAGGATGCCAAGTGACTCTTCTATGAGTAAAGTATTTCCATGAGTGATAAAGTTGTCTTCATACTCAAAACTTGTGAGTTGCACATCTAAAATCTTCTCTTTTGCTAAAAATTCTAAAATAGCCGAACCAACACCACCCATTTTAGCACTATCAGAAAATACAAACCATCTTTTATGTTTCTTCGCCATCTCACTCAGCATCTCTTCATCAAGAGGTTTTACAAAACGCAGGTCTAAAATGCTTACTTTCTCATCAAGAAGTTGTGCTGTTTCGTATGCTCGCCCTACTCCTTGACCATAGCCGATAAGCAGTATATCACCTGCATTTGATTCAAGTAGTTGTGACTTTGCCAACTCAAAAGGCATAGATTCAGGCAGAGTTGTCACTTTAAATGAACCACGAGGGTAACGAAGTGAACAGGGGTGCTCATACTCCGAAGCAAACGCCATCGCCTGATGAAAACTCTTCTCATCACGAGGAGCAAAGAGTGTCATATTTGGTATGGCTCTTAAAAAACTAATATCAAAAGCACCTTGATGTGTCTCTCCATCTTCGCCAACTATTCCAGCACGGTCAAGTGCAAATACAACGGGCAGGTCCATCAAACATGTATCGTGTATAACTTGATCAAAACCACGTTGTAGAAAAGTTGAATAGATAGTACAAAAAGGTTTAAAACCCTCTTTTGCTAAAGCACTCATAGAAGTAACTGCATGTTGCTCGGCTATAGCAACATCCCAAAATCTATCAGGATATTTTTCAAGTAGTGGACTCAGTCCAGTTCCTGTTGGCATAGCAGCCGTAGCTCCAACTATTTTGTCATTTGTCTCACAAAGATGAAGCAATGCCTCTGTATAAATCTGAGTAGCACTCTTGGCACCACTTTTTTTAGCACTTGAACCACTTTCTAAGTCAAAAGGACCTACACCATGCCACTTCTCTTCTTTCCCCTCAGCTATTGAGTAACCCTTACCTTTAGTTGTTTGAGCATGGACTATAACAGGCTGTCCTAATTTTTTAGCAGTTTGCAAAATATCTATGAGTTGTTCTATGTTATGCCCATCAACAGGACCGATGTAGTTTATACCCATCTCTTCAAACATAAGTCCCGGAGTGATAAGTTTGAGAGATTCTTCCATGCGTTTAGCTATGTAGTGAGCACCCTCTCCAAAGTTATCGACAAAACTTTCTGTTGTTTTTTTAAAACGCTGGTAAAAAGGAGAAGCCATTGCAGAGCTTAACATTCTACTTATTGCACCAATAGGTTTAGCGATACTCATCTCGTTATCATTTAATATAATAACCATAGGGTATTTTCTATCACCTAACTCGTTGAGTGCTTCATAAACCATACCCGCTGTCATAGAACCATCACCAATCATAACAACAGATATACGACTTTCCTGCTCACCTTTGAGTGCGATAGCCTTAGCTGCCCCTACGCCTAGAGAGATAGAAGTGGAACTATGTCCTGCAACAAAATAATCTGCATCATTTTCACTCGGTTTTGTATACCCGCACAGACCGTTAAACTCTCGTAGAGTGTCAAACTCTTCCCATCTACCTGTTAAAAGTTTATGCGCATAGGATTGATGACTTACATCAAAAATAAAGGGATCTTTTTTAATATCAAACACTTTATGCATAGCGACTATAAGTTCTGTAGCCCCAAGTGTTGAGCTTAGATGACCACCATTTTTGCTTACAACTCTTAATATTTCATTTCTAATATCTTGACATACTATTTCTAGTTCTTTTATATTTTTATTTTTTAAATTCATTCGTTTTATTCACTTAAAGCTGCTCGCCTTACCCTCTCAAATCTTTTACTAATCTGTGAGTCAATATTCCCTGCATCACTAATGACTATCACTCCGCCTTCGCTAATTGCACTATCACTTATTACACTTATATGTTCGAGTTTACCAACATGTTCTGATACTGCACCATGATTGTTTGGATTTACTTTGAGTGTCACCTTTGAAGCACTTTGTAAATCTTTAAGTAACTCATCAGAGAGAACTTTTGCAATCTCATTTGCACTCTCTCCTATTTCAACCTTAACAACCTCTTTAGCTATATCTAAAGCTGCTGTAATTAACTCTTTTTTTATACCCTCTAGTGCAACTTCAAACTCATTTGCACTTGTTTCAAGTTTTTTTACTGAAGATGCAAAAAGTTCCGTACTTTGAGATACATCTGCTGAAGCATCTTCATGTGCTTTAGCTATCCCCGCTTCTATGCCTTGTGCAAATGAATCTTCTTTTGCTTTTTCAAGTGATAGTGCATACTCTTCTTCTTTTTGCTCTAACTTCATCTGTAACTTGATAAAGTTTGATGACATTTCATCTGTTTTTTGCATCAAAGATTCAATAAGCGACTCTTTTGAACTACTACTTAAAGCACTAGAATCTACATCTTGAATTTTCGCTCTAGGGCTTAATTCTTCACCCATAGACGAGTTACTTTTCTCATCATTCTCACTACTACTAGATATAACTTTAAAGTTATATTTATTTACATTATGTTGTGCAAGACTTTCGCCACTGATTACTTCTGCCATCTACTACTCTATCATCTCTTCTGATGAACCCATTTGGATTACACCAGACTCAGCAAGACCATTTACAGCTTCAACAATTTTTCTTTGTGCTGTTTCAACATCTTTCATCTTCACAGCACCAAGGAACTGCATTTCTTCTTCAAAAGCATCGCGAGCACGCTCACTCATAGCAGAGAAGAACTTCTCTTTGAGCTCTTCTGGTGAAGATTTCAGTGCTAACATCAACTCTCCCTTATCAACTGCTTTGAGTGTCTCTGTTATCGCAGCCTTATCAAGGCTTACAATATCTTCAAAAGTAAACATCATCTCTTTGATGAGTGATGCTAACTCTTCATCAACCTGCTCAATTGT
>JALSMC010000079.1 GCA_026987995.1 Sulfurimonas sp.
CATCTTAGAAAAAAGTTGCCGCCTTCTTATGTTAGACAATTCTCACAGTAATTTCGACACTGACTAATTCCCTTCTTATATAACTCATTTTTATCAAGGTTTAATCCTAATTTACCTATTATTACATAAAGAAGTAAGAGGATATAATTAACTTCATTGTAAATAAGTAAAGCATCCATAAGATACGAGGCAAAAATTCGTAGTAGCTTCAAGAGTTTTTAACGAAGTAGGTTGTGGATGCTTTACTTACCCGAAGGGCATCATTTAAAAGATTCATTTTCTTCGTTGAACTTTACTTAGTGATGCTAGGCATCGATAAGCAAAATTCGCCTTGAATATAAACCTTTTAAGTGATGTTTACAATAAAGTTAATTATATCCTCTTACTTAACAAACAATAAGGTTTTATTTATATGATTACATGGATGCAGAGACATAAAAAATGGTTAATAATAACTATCTGGATTTCAACTATAGCATTTGTTGGTGCTGGTTTTGTTGGCTGGGGTCAATATAGTTATGGGGATAAAGCTGGAGCAGTTGCAAAAGTTGGAAACATTGAAATAACACAGGGAAGTTTACAAAAAAGCTACTCACGTATGTATGCAAAATACAATGAGATGTTTCAAGGAAACTTTGATGAAGAAAAAGCAAAACAGTTTGGACTTCAAAAACAAGCTCTACAGCAACTCATCCAACAAGCTCTTCTCTTAAACCTTGCTGCATCATATGACTTAGAAGTAAGTGATAAAGAGCTAATAGCATCACTTACTAAACAAGAGTACTTTTTTAAAGATGGTGTTTTTGATAAAGAGTCATACAAAATAGTTCTCTCTCAAAATAGAATGAGTACAAAAGAGTATGAATCAGAGTTAAGAAAAGATTTACTTATTCAAAAGACGCTTAAACTTCTTCCAGTAGAAGTGAGTGAGAATGAGATAGATATATTAAGTACTCTTATGAACATCTCTGATAAAATCAACTACAAGGTACTGAGTCAAGATGATATCACTATTGATACATCAGATGCTCTTTTAAAGCCTTTTTGGGAAACTCGTAAAAACAACTTTATGAGTGCTGTTTCATATGATGTAAAGTACCTCACACAAGAAAAAGTAGTAGAAACTTATGATGATACACAAATCTCTAACTACTACAGTGAAAATAAAACACATTTTAAAGACTCTGAGGGGAAAATCCTTTCTCTCCAAGGTGCTAAAGAGCTTGTTGTAAACGAGTTAAATGCTAAAGCTACTAAAGACAAGGCACTTAGAACATATATATCTTACAAAAAAGGTAAGTTACAAGATACTGCGTTTAAATCTGCAACACTATCTCAAAAACAGAACCCTTTTGATGCTATAACACTCGAGAAGATTTCTAAACTATCACTTGCATCACCATATATGAAACCAATTTTAATAAATGATGTTTATCACACTTTTGAGCTTGTAAAAGTTAATCCATCATCACCAAAAGCTTATGAAGATGCTAAATCAGATGTTATAGCTATTTATACAGCACAAGCAAAAAAATCAAAACTTCAAGAGTTAGCAAATAATTCTATCGCTACTTTTAGTGGAACTAATACACCTTTTATAACAAGTAGAGATATTGATAAGATAAATGGACTCACACAAGCTGAAGCAACAGAGTTTTTACAAAAACTCTTCACAAACGATAAAAAACGTGCTTATATAGTATTAAATAGTGGAAAAATCGTTCTTTACTATATTTTGGAACAAAAATTGCTTGATAAATCAAATAATGACTTAGCTTCTTCAGTTAAAAAACTAAAGAGTGGCATGTTTAATAAGGCTTTAATTAAAACCTTAGAAAAACAGTACCAAACAGAGATATTTATTCAAGGACTCTAAATTGAGCAGAACTGTTTTAGCCATAGATATTGGCTCAACAAAAATATGTGCTATCATTGCTCAAATTGACAATGATAATAACATTGCTATAACTGGAGCTGGAACAACTAAAGCCCAGGGACTTAAACGCGGTAGTATTACTAACATAGAACTTGCATCACGCAGCATAAAAACAGCAGTTGAAGATGCTAAACGTGTTTCAGGAAGTGATGTTAGTTCAGCTATCGTTTCTATGAGTGGAGCATATACCAAAAGCCTTAACTCAAATGGTATTGTAAATATTCAAACAAAAGAGATAAGTTTTAAAGAGATAGAACGTGTTATGCACACATCTTTATATAACGCTAACATCCCAAATGAGTATGAAGTACTGCATGCCTTACCTTTTAACTTCAAAGTTGATGATCAAGACTTTATAGAAGACCCTCTTGGAATGAATGCCTCGCGTTTAGAAGTTGAAACACACATCATTACTACTCAAAAGTCAAACCTTAACAACCTAAAAAAAGCCGTACAAGGTGCTGGTGTAGAAGTAGAAAATATTGTACTTAACTCTTATGCATCTTCTATAGCCACTCTTAACAGTGATGAGAAAGAACTCGGTGTAGCTCTCATAGATATGGGTGGAAATACAAGTAACATTGTTATCCATGCTGGGAACTCCATTAGATACAACGAATTTTTAGGTGTGGGTTCTAATCATGTAACAAGTGACCTTTCAATGGCACTTCACACTCCACTAAATGTAGCAGACAATGTAAAACTTACATACGGTTCACTCACAAACCAGAGTAACGACCTTATAGAAATCCCTGTTATAGGTGATGTAGACAATACTCATGAAGTATCTTTAGATGTAGTTCATAATGTTATTTATGCCAGAGTTGAAGAGACACTTATGATTTTAGCTCAGTTTATAGAAAACAGTGGTCTAAAAGATCAAATAGGTGCAGGAATAGTACTCACTGGTGGTTTTTCAAATATGGAAGGAATTAGAGAGTTAGCAATAGCAACCTTTGGTTCACAACCCGTACGTTTAGCTCGTCCTATAGAAATGGACGGTCTTTTTAATGAGCTTCGCGGGGCAGAATTTTCAAGTGCAATTGGACTTGTAATGTACTCAGCTTTCGCATATACTCCTTATGAGATAGATGCGAACAAACGAGTACGTCATAGAAATGAGACACCAACATCTCAAGTAGATGTAAACTTAACACCATCTTTAGAGATTCCTACGGCTTCTATTAGTTTAGAAGAAGAGAAGCCGAGTATGATATCTTTAGATTCTAAGAAAGAGAAAAAGAGCGATGAAGCTGGAAGTATAAGTAAATTTTGGAACTGGGCTACCCAGTTATTTTAAAGGAGTGAGATGATGGAACCATTTGTAGTAGAAGAGGCAAGTAATATTACCGGTGCTAGAATTATAGCTGTTGGTGTTGGTGGCGGTGGTGGAAACATGATTGGTCACATGCTAAAAGAGGGTGTTACAGGCATTGAGATGATGCTTGTAAACACTGATGCTCAAGTTTTAAGTGAAGACTCTGCTGCATCAAAGATTCAGATAGGTGCAAAACTTACAAAAGGTCTTGGTGCTGGTATGAAGCCTGAGATTGGTAAAGATTCTGCACTAGAAAACTATGATGAGATTCGTGCTTCTTTAGAGGGTGCTGACATCGTATTTATCTCTGCTGGACTTGGTGGTGGAACAGGAACTGGTGCTGCACCAGTCGTTGCT
>JALSMC010000080.1 GCA_026987995.1 Sulfurimonas sp.
GCTCCTTAGAGTCTATACCCTTATACTTATCATCATTATCAGGAAAAAGCATACCTATGTCACCCATCCCAGCTGCACCTAAAAGTGCATCTATAAGAGAGTGAAGTGCAACATCTCCATCACTATGTGCTAAAAAACCATAGTCCGACTCTATCTTTACACCACCAAGCCACATTTCACCTTGTGTATCAAAGGCATGAACATCAAAACCATTGCCACTTAAGGTATCACTTGAAGGTGCATCAAGACAAGGAATCTTATTTAAATCTTTGATATAAGTGATTTTGTGAGCATCCTCATCACCTAAGATAAATGTACGTTTACCACCATTTGCTACGATTGCACTACTCTCATCTGTAAATTCTTCATCAGTATTAAGTGCATCTCTTAATACATTAGTCAATGAGAGTTGCGGAGTCTGAATTCGTTTTACTTTATCTCTGTCTATAGTCGCATCTTCGTATACTATAGTATCAGTTACATTAAGATAGGGAACTATACAGTCACTCTCACCTTTTTTTACTATAATACGTTCTAAAAAATCATCATTTATACAAGCTCTTGCAATGTCACTCACTAAAACATACTTACTCGTCACAGAGTTAAGTGCATTTTTGAGAGATTGCTGCCTACTGCTTCCACCTTTTACAAAAGTGAAGTCTGCATAGTTTTTCATAAAAGTGATATCTTCATCTGATGATACTACTATTATTTGTGAAAATTTTTGTGTTTTTTGAAGCTTATGTGCTACAAATTGCCACAGTGGCATATGATTTACACGTAACCAATGCTTCTTTACACCCATAGAAAAACGACTAGAATTACCAGCAGACAGTAAGATTAAAGATAAATCAGACAATAAGGCACTCCAAAATTTAATGTGTTACGAAATTATACACTCTGTAAACTTTTTATATCTTAAGGCACTTCTTTTTATACTCATTTTCCTATAAATTATTTACATAAACTTGTAACTTTAGCTTAGATTAACTTTATTTGATTATATTACGGAATATTATATAATTTTACTAGGAGATATTTATGAGAAGTGCATGGTTAAAAGAGCGTGAGAACGACCCAGTTAGAACACAAATGTTCTATGCGAAGAAAGGGATTATTACAGGTGAGATGGAATATGTTGCAAAGATAGAAGAGTTATCTCCAGAGTTAGTACGTAGCGAAGTTGCTCGTGGACGTATGATTATTCCTGCAAATGTAATGCACGAAACATTAGAGCCAATGGCAATTGGTATTGCATCTAAGTGTAAGATTAATGCGAACATCGGTTCATCTGCAATTGCTGCTGATATAGAAGATGAAGTTGAGAAGATGAAAGTTTCTCAAAAATATAAGGCAGATACAGCAATGGATCTTTCAACTGGTGGTGATCTTGATGAAATCCGTAAAGCAGTTATTGGTAACTCTGTTATTCCTATTGGAACTGTGCCTATTTATCAAATCCTTCATGATGTTGGAAATAAAATTGAAGATCTTACTATAGAAGTAATGTTAGATGTTTTAGAGCGTCAAGCAAAACAAGGTGTTTCTTACTTTACAATTCATGCTGGTTTTTTACTAGAGACTATGCCAAACATTGCAAAGCGTAAAATGGGAATTGTATCTCGTGGTGGTTCATTAATGGCTGCATGGATGATGCACTACCATAGAGAAAACCCTTTTTATACTGCGTTTGATGAAATTCTTGACATCTGTGCTAAGTATGATGTTTCTCTTTCTCTTGGAGATTCACTTCGTCCAGGTTGTTTAGCAGATGCTTCAGATGCTGCACAACTAGGTGAGCTTAAAGTTCTTGGTGAACTTACATTAAGAGCATGGGAAAAAGATGTTCAAGTTATGATTGAAGGTCCAGGACATGTGCCTATCAACCAAATCGAGCGTAACATGAAGATACAGAGAGAACTTTGTCATGAAGCTCCTTTTTATATTCTAGGTCCCCTAGTTACTGACATCGCAGCTGGATATGATCATATCTCTTCTGCTATCGGTGCAGCTGTTGGTGGATGGCACGGTGCTTCAATGTTATGTTATGTAACACCAAAAGAACACTTAGGTCTTCCAAACGCGGATGATGTTCGTGAGGGAATTATCGCTTACAAAATTGCAGCTCATGCTGCTGACATCGCTAGAGGTCGCAAGGGTGCTAGAGATGTTGATGATGCTATGAGTGATGCTCGTTATACATTTGACTGGGAAAAGCAGTTTGAGCTTTCTCTTGATGGGGATAGAGCTCGTGAGTACCATGATGAGACTCTTCCTCAAGATGTATTTAAAGAGGCAGAATTTTGTTCTATGTGTGGACCAAAATTTTGTTCTTACAAAATTACTCAAGAGATTATGGATAACCCTGAAGGAATTCAGAGAATTATTGATGAGTCTAAGGCAAAAGAAGAAGCTGAAGAAGCTGCTGCTTTAGCATAAACCTAAACTTAAAATATATAAATAGTTTAAATAGGACAATATTTGTCTTATTTAAATACGCTACTATTCAAAAAATCAATTAAAGGATAATTTTAATGACTGAAGAAATTGTAAAAACAGCACTTTCAAAAGTAATGTACCCAGGTTTTACTAAGGACATTGTAACTTTTGGTTTTGTTAAAGATATAAACATCGATGGTACTGCAGTAAGCTTTACTGTAGATATAACATCAAATGCACCAGAAGTAGCTGAGGAAATCAAAGCTAAATCTACTGAAGCGCTAAAATCGGCAGGAGCTACTGCAGTTAACTGTCACATTCAATCACCTATGATACCTAAAGAGTCTTCATCTCAAGGGAAGAACATTGCACCACAAGTGAAAAACTTCTTGATGGTAAGTTCAGGTAAAGGTGGGGTTGGTAAATCAACTACATCAGTAAATATTGCTATTGCTCTTGCAGCACAAGGACTTAAAGTTGGTCTTTTAGACGCAGATATTTATGGTCCAAATATCCCTCGTATGATGGGTTTAAATGGTGTTAAACCAGAAGTAACTGGTAACAAAGTTATCCCTCTTAAAGCTTATGGTATCGAGATGATGTCTATGGGTGCACTTATGGATGAAGGTCAAGCTTTAATCTGGCGTGGATCTATGATCATGAAAGCTATCGAGCAGTTCTTACGTGACATTTTATGGTCTGAGTTAGATTGTTTAGTTATCGATATGCCACCGGGAACTGGTGATGCTCAGCTTACTCTTGCTCAGTCTGTGCCTGTTACAGCTGGTCTTACAGTAACTACACCACAAAGTGTTTCTTTAGATGACTCACGTCGTTCACTAAGCATGTTCAAAAAACTTGATATTCCTATAGCTGGAATCATTGAGAATATGAGTGGTTTTATTGCACCTGATACTGGTGTTGAGTATGATATCTTTGGTAAAGGAACTTCACAGCCAATGGCAGATGAGTTTGATACTAAAATTATTGCAGAGATTCCAATAGAGCCAGCAATTAGAACTGGTGGAGATGAAGGTAAGCCTATCGTTTTTACTAACCCAACTTCAGAGTCTGCTAAGCGTTTTATCGCGGCTGCTGCTTCTGTATGGGCAACTATTGAAGAGATTAATGCTAATGGTGGAGTTGATA
>JALSMC010000081.1 GCA_026987995.1 Sulfurimonas sp.
TTTATTGTCAGCACGAAGACTCATAGCCCCTTTAAAACTTATATCTACGATAAAATCGTACTCAGGGTAAGCTACTAAAAAACCATTTCCTACTATAGAAGTGTTACCGACGGCATAAGAGAGATATCCTTTGTATCCCTTGTAGTAGATAGTATTGTCTTTTCTTTGAGAGCCAAGTAGTTTTACAACATAATCAGTTGCTAGATTATCAAGTGTGTCATTTTTTTCATGCGTAAAAAATGCTTTTTTAATAAGGTGAATTTTTTCATCAAGAACGATAGGAGCATCTTCTTCACTTATGTACTTAACAGCCTCTTCTAAAAGAGTGAGTTTGTAAGTATTGTCTTCGTTTGCAAACATTATACGGTTGAGTTCTCGAGTTTCAGTCACTAAACGCATACAAACTTTTCCATATTCAAAGTTGTTATGTTGTTCTTTCTTCCATAAATCAACGGCGTTTACTATATCTACATACTTACACATCCACTCAGGTTCATTAAACTCAAAATGCTCTTTTACATAGTCATATACTATTTTAGTAGCACAACGCTCTGTGTCAAGATAGTACCACTCATGTTTTTTAGCAGATTCTGCACCACTTCCATGATGGTCAAGTAGAGTGAGTTTTACATCAAGTTTAGCCGAGTTTAGTTTTGCTACTTCATTTGTAAGCCATCTTGATTCATCTGCTGTGAGATTAAGGTCACTTATAAGTATAAGAGAAGCAGATTTTTCAGCTTTTATATTTTCTAAAATAATAGTCAGTTTTGATTTTACCTCAGGGCCATAGTTAGCATTGTAGTTGTACTTAGTGTAAGGTGTGTACTTCATTACAAGTTGACAGCTGTAACCATCGAGGTCGATGTGGGAGAGGTGGTGGATAGTTCTTTTGTTCATAATTTATTAATTTCCTTTTAAATATTTATATTTTTATAGTTTAACTGTGATAGAACCAAGTACTTCAAAAGTAGCATTGGAGTCTATCTCAGCATGTGAGAGGGTAACGATATCAAGTGAGAAACGCTCAAATATCTCAGCTATACCACGACGAAGTTGAGGATCAACTATCACAACGATTGGAGAAACACCTTTTTGAAGGAGTTCAGCTGCCTTGTCACTTGTCGCTTGGATAAGAGCATTTATCTCACCTACATTGAGCATGAGGTTTCTTACACCATCTTGTTCTGTAGACTTTTGCAGGAGCATCTGTTCTGTGTTTGTGTCAAAAGTTAATAATCTTACAACATTATCATCACTAGAATATATTTGTGTTATGACTCTTGAGAGTTTTGCACGAACTTGTTCAGTAATAAGTTCGACATTTTTAGTAAACTCAGCAATATCTGCTATGGTTTCTAATATAGTGAGCATGTCTTTAAGTGGGATATTTTCATGGAGTAATGCTTTAAGCACACGCTGAATAAGCCCAATAGAAGCTACTTTCATTACATCATCAACGATAACAGGAAAAGAGTCTTTAATTTTATCAATGAGTGTTTGAACTTCTTGGCGAGTAAGTAGATCTTCTGCATTGCGTTTAATAAGTTCACTCATATGTGTCGAGATAACAGTAGAAGCATCAACAACTGTGTAACCATTGATGATAGCATCTTCTTTATCACCTGGCATAATCCATAAAGCATCAAGTCCAAACGCGGGCTCTTTCGTTTTATCGCCAGTTATTTCGCCTGTAGCCATACCACTATCCATCGCAAGGAATTTGTCAGGTTGAATACTGCCATCCCCTATACTGATACCCTTGAGAAGGATTTGATACTGCTGTGGTTCAAGGTGCAAGTTGTCGCGAATACGAACCTGAGGCATCAAGAAACCAAAGTCACTAGCAATTTTACGGCGCATTGAACGGATGCGTTCAAGTAAATCTCCACCTTGTCCACTATCAGCAAGTTTTATGAGTTGATAACCAAGGGTAAGTTCGAGCATCTCAACTTTAAGTATGTCTTCTAGAGCAGTTTCTTCTTCTTTAGCTATCTCTTCATTCGTCTTTTTAGGTTTGATTTTGTCATCTTCTTCTTGTTTTTGACGGGAGCTTTTTGCAAAGTTGTCTACATCTAAGATACTAAGTTCTCCTCTGTCAAACTTATAAATCATCCAACCCAGACCGGCAAAAAGTACTCCAACTAGACCCATTGAAGCAGTTGGTAGACCAGGAACAAGGGCAAAAAGTATCATGATAAAACCAACTATCATCATAATCTTTGAGTTACCAACCATCTGGTTGATTGTTCCCTCTGCAAAGTTGTCACCATCACTAGAACTTCTAGTAATCATGATACCCGTAGCAGTTGAGATAATAAGTGCTGGAATTTGCCCTACTAAACCATCACCGATAGTTAAAAGTGTGAAAGTAGAAGCCGCATTACCCACATCCATGTCATGTTGAAAAACACCAATAAGAAAACCACCGATGATATTAATCAGGGTGATGATAATACCCGCAACAGCATCCCCTTTTACAAACTTAGAAGAACCATCCATCGCTCCATAGAAGTTAGCATCTTGGAGTATCTCTGCACGACGTGCCTTTGCCTCAGCATCATCTATGAGCCCTGCGTTTAGGTCGGCATCAACAGCCATCTGTTTACCAGGCATAGAGTCAAGTACAAAACGAGCTGCTACCTCTGCAACTCTAGTAGAACCTTTAGTAATTACCATGAAGTTGATGAGGACTAAGATAGAGAAAACGATGATACCGATGACATAGTTACCACCCACAACAAAATCACCAAAACTAGTAATAATATCACTCATCTGCTCAGGACCATCAGCACCATGACTTAAAATCATTCTTGTTGTAGCGATGTTAAGTGAGAGTCTAAAAAGTGTTAAAATTAAGATAAGTGTAGGAAAGGTAGTTAAATCAGTTGGTTTTGGAACATAAAGAGAAATAAGTAAAATGAGCACAGCAAACGCCATAGAAACGGTAAGTAGTACATCTAGTACAGCAGAGGGTAGTGGTACTATAATAATTGCTAAAATAGCCATAACAAAGATAACAACACTGAGGTCTTTTTGCCCAAGTAAAAAGTTAAGGCTTATACCAACTTGTTGTTTTAGTGTACGTTTTTTTGCCAACTTAGTGTTTCTCTCTACTCTTCAACTATATCAGCTAAAGTAAGGTCTTGTAAAAAAGAGTCAATTTTACCTTGGAGTTTATGCAAAAAAGGCCAGATAGAACAGACATCAGCTCTTTGTGAAGGACAGTTCTTTTCAGAAGGGGCACACTCAAAGACGGCAGGCGCTTTTCCTTCAACACAAGACATTACAGCAAGCATGCTTATATCTTGTGTAGTTTTATCTAGTGCAAAACCACCTTTAGCACCTTTGTAAGACTTTAAAATGCCTTCTTTTGCAAGCGATTGCAAAATTTTAGCTAAAAAACTTTTAGGAATTGAGAGTTCCCTAGAGAGTGTTTCACTGTCCATGGGCTCTTTTGCAGATGATAGTAGTATTAAAGAGAGTATTGCATACTCACTTGCACGTGTAATTAGCATTATTGTATACTTTATATATTAATTTAGAGTTTATTATATCTAAAAAACTTAAAAAACATC
>JALSMC010000082.1 GCA_026987995.1 Sulfurimonas sp.
ATACTCACTAAAATAACTTCCAGCAAGTATGGTTGCAACTGTCTTGCCCTCATGTTCACGCGATGGCAATATCGATATGAAATCTTTATCTATCTTAGAATAATAATAAAGATTTGCGTCAATCTTAGCATCAATAAGACAAAATATAGAGGTAAATGATGGTGATTCTTCAAGAGTATCTATATGTTTTTTGTATCTTGTTTGTTTTTTATCGAGCGAATCAAACAAAGCCATTGTTGTTTTAGGATGTACTGAAGATATAATGATATCATGCTCTATCTTTTTACCATTACACTCTAAAGACTCAACTCCATCATCACCTTGAGTAATCTTTGTAACCTCACTCTTTGTTTTGATGGTAGTAGACTTTAAAGAGTCTTTAAGAGCCTTGATAATAGCACCCCCACCACCATTAATTTTTTTTGTACCATCAAGCATGTTGATAAAAATTTTTGCATAAAAATCAAAAGATGCCTCTTCATAAAAAGCAGTCGCATAAAAGATAGTAAAGTGAAGAAATATCTTTCTTAGTTTAGTATCTTTTATATCTTGTAAAACATCCCCTACACTTCGTCCATCAACCTTCACAAACTGCTGTGGGTCTGAACTTATCTCACTTACTTCATAACATTTCTCAAAAAAAACTTCTATGTTTTTAGTTTCTTT
Organism: Sulfurimonas sp.; assembly: GCA_026987995.1. Lineage (GTDB taxonomy): Bacteria > Campylobacterota > Campylobacteria > Campylobacterales > Sulfurimonadaceae > Sulfurimonas. The sequence goes on from JALSMC010000082.1 coordinate 667, forward strand.
TGGAAAATCCTTTTGAAGTTGTTTTTTGAAGTTTTGAGAGCCTATGGGGATGATATATTTTTCATTTTCTAAAAAAAGAGTGTCAAAGTTATCTTTATATGTTTCAAAGGTAAGTTTCTCTAAAAGCCCAAGTTTTTCCATAGAGTTATAGATATACTGACCTTCATTCATAGCACCTGAGTAGTGAAAACCTATGTCAAAAAGAATCTTTTTGCGCTTAAATGAGTCTAAAACCCCGCCCACTTTATTGAGTCTTTCATATATAATTGGAGCATAGCCTTTTTTCTCTAACATCAACGCACAAAGAAGTCCGCTTAATCCTCCACCTATAATGGCTATGTTCATCGAACCATACCACCACTAATGTTTATAGTTTCACCCGTTACATAAGAAGCTTTATCTGCTAAAAAGAACACACATTCAGCTACGTCATCTGGCTTTCCGATGCGTCTAAGTGGTATAGCTTTTTTCATATCTTTTAGTGGTAAATCTTTTGTCATTTCAGATTCTATAAGACCAGGAGCTACTGCATTGACACGGATTTTATATCTTGCTACTTCAGCTGAGAGTGCCTTGGTAAAAGCTATCATTGCTCCCTTTGCAGCAGAATAATTTGTTTGTCCAGCATTACCTACAAGACCAGAAACAGAGGCAACATTTATGATTGCACCATTTTTATTAGTAATCATACTTTTTAAAACTGCCTTAGTCACATAATAAGTTCCGTTAACAGAAGTCTCTATGACAGAGTCCCACTCTTCATCTTGCATCAAAAAGAAAAGATTATCTTTTGTAATTCCAGCATTGTTTACAAGGACATCAATCTCAAGAGGTTCAACTGCAGAGCGAACTTCCTCTTTGTTAGCAATGTCAAACTTGATAATCTCTGAGTTTGTTAACTCAGCTTGAATCTCTTTAGCTTTTGCCTCATTACTTCTATAATTTAAATATACAAAGTAACCATTATCATGAAAGTATCTTGCACATGCTTCCCCTATAGCTCCAGTAGAGCCTGTCACTAAAACTTTTCTCATTATGCGAATTTGCCTGCTTCTATCATTTTGTAAACTTTTTTGATGTCAATATCCATACGTCTATCAAACTCTAACTTATCAACTTCAGTTCTGATAGTGTCATAATTATTTTGTAAATTTTTAGAACATTTATCTTTCCCACGTAAGTCAACACCCTGAGCCATACCCATAAGTGCGATGCTAAGCATATTTGTGATATCTGGAAGTTGTTTTGCAAAGTGAAGGGCAGCTGTTGTTCCCATACTTACTTTGTCTTGATTAAAAGACTCAGTTGGACGAGAGTGAAGAGATGCTGGGACTGTGTTCATAATAACATCAGCAGTTAGTGAACTAAGCGTTATTTGCATAGCTTTAAAACCATGATGCGTTGACTTTTTGTTTAGTTTAAGTGACTCACCTAAACCTTTGTTAAACTTATGGTCAACTAAAAGACCAAACTCTTTGTCAAGTAGATCAGCAACATTACCAACACAGATACGCATAGTATCCATAGCATGACAAACGTAGCCGCCGTAGAAGTTTCCAGATGTATATATTTTTTTACCTATGTGGTCGATAAGCGGGTTATCATTTACCCCATTTATCTCAGTTTCTATCCATTTTTTAGCGATCGCAAGGTTATCATGAACTACACCTAAAACTTGTGGTGCACAACGGATAGAATAACGGTCTTGGATGTTTTGTTCCGCTTCAAGGTGAAACTGATCGTAACGGCCAAATGCTTCATGTGTGAGCTTAGAACCTGAACACTTAGCTAAGATGTTTGCTGCAGTTGTTTTTTGCCCATCAAATGGTTTTGACTCATGAACAAATGGCTCTAGTGGCGTAGTATCGCCTAAAAGAAGTTCAAATATAGAAGCAACAAAAGATTCCGTAGTCCCTAAAATCGTCTCAAATTTTTCAATAGCATCAATAGCAATAGCACTCATCGCAGCTGTACCATTCATAATAGCCAGCGCTTCTTTTGGCTTAAATACATAGGGTTCGATGCCTAACTCTTTATAAACATCAGCAGTTGCACGCTCTTCACCTTTATAGATAACTTCACGCTCACCTGCAACAGCTGCAGCAATGTATGAAAGTGGTGTTAAATCTCCACTTGCTCCAACAGAACCTTTTGAAGGTATAAGTGGGTATATTTTATTGTTTAAAAGAAGTTCAAATCTTTTGAGTAGGTCATAAGAGATTCCACTTTTACCTTTAGACAAAGATATCATACGGATAGTAGTCATGATGCGAGAGACCTCAGCACTTAAAGTATCGCCAACGCCACAACCGTGGAAACTAAAGAGGTTATACTGTAACTCTTGTGCTTCTTCAAAAGCTGCATAATTTTGCCCAGCTTCACCGTAACCAGTGGTCACTCCATAGATAGGACGACCCTTTGAGATATTGTCAATTAAAAAATCATGTCCCGCGTTTATAAAATCTATAAATTCTTGAGAATCATTTAGTTTTATTGCATCATCATGAATAAATTTCTTATAACTTACTACATTGTTGTCTATTATCATTTGCACTCTTTCTACTTAGACTTTTGTCTATTTTATTTTATGTTCTTATTTTAGCTAATTTATTTGATAAGTAAGTTTAATTCTAATATTTTATATTTTCTATCGTAGGAATCTATATATATGAGATTATTTTTCAAGGCTATATTTTCATTTATGATGCTACTTATGAGCGTTTTTTCATATTCTTGAGCCTGCATCACTTTTTTCTTATTTGTTTTTAAAAAAAGTTCAATTTCCTCTTGGTTATAAATCTTAGTAGAAAAATCAATCTCAGCTATTGCCCCTTCTGCTTGCGTAGAAAGTAGTTGGTATCCACAAGAGGAAAACAGAGAAACAT
>JALSMC010000083.1 GCA_026987995.1 Sulfurimonas sp.
TGTATTTAAAACACGTTCGAAGGTAGCAATTGCTGCAAGAAATATACTTGATGCAAATGGTTTTTTAGAAGTTGAAACGCCAATCCTTACTAAATCAACTCCAGAGGGTGCAAGAGATTATCTAGTACCTTCACGTGTGCATGATGGTGAATTTTATGCACTACCACAGTCTCCACAGCTTTTTAAACAACTTTTAATGGTTGGTGGATTTGATAGATACTTCCAGATAGCAAAATGTTTCCGTGATGAAGATTTAAGAGCTGACCGTCAACCTGAGTTTACTCAGATAGATGTTGAAATGAGTTTTTGTACTCAAGAAGATGTTATAAAAGTTGCAGAAGACTTACTTGGTGCTATGTTTAAAGCAGCAGGTCATGAGATAAAGCCACCATTTAACCGTATCACTTACAACAATGCTATGGAATGGTATGGTTCTGATAAACCAGACCTACGTTATGACCTCAAAATGGTAGATGTTATCGATATTTTTGAGAGATGTGACAATGAGATTTTTACAAGCATTGCAAAGCAACCACACAAAAACCGCATAAAAGCGCTGAAAGTTCCTGGTGCAGACTTAGTCTTCTCTAAACGCGAGATGAAAGGGTTTGAAGAGTTTGTCCGTAAGTTTGGAGCACATGGTCTTGGTTATTTCCAGATGAAAGCGGATGGTCTTAAAGGACCACTTATTAAGTTTTTCTCTGAAAATGATATTGCACTTTTAGTTTCAAGACTTGAGATGGAAGTTGGAGATGTAGTTTTCTTTGGTGCAGGAGAGAAAAAAACTGTATGGGATTACATGGGTCGTTTTAGAAACTTTATAGCAGAACATGAAAAGATGAACCTTGTAGATGAAAATGCTTTTGAATTTGTATGGGTTGTTGATTTTCCAATGTTTGAAGTTGAAGATGGTCGTGTAAAAGCACTTCACCATCCATTTACACAACCAAAAGATACTGACAAAGATGATATTGAAGAGATAGAGTCTATCGCTTACGATATCGTTCTTAACGGAACTGAACTTGGTGGTGGATCTATACGTATTCACAAAGAAGAAGTTCAAGAAGAAGTATTTAAACTTCTTGGTATTGAAGAAGAAGAAGCTCAAGAAAAGTTTGGTTTCTTACTCGACGCTCTTAAGTTTGGTGCACCTCCACATGGTGGTTTTGCTCTTGGATTTGACAGACTTATGATGCTTATCGCTAAAACGCCAAGTATTCGTGATGTTATCGCGTTTCCTAAGACTCAAAAAGCTTCTTGTGTACTTACAAAAGCACCAAGTGAAGTTGATAATACTCAACTTCGTGACCTTCACATTCGCCTACGCGAATCATCTAAGTAGTTGTGAAAAAACTTTTTTTAATTATCGGAGCGCCTGGCTCTGGTAAAACTACAGATGCAGAGCTTATAGCAGAACAAAATGACAACATAACTCATTACTCTACGGGCGATATGCTTAGAGCAGAAGTTGCAAGTGGAACTAGTTTGGGTAAAGAGATAGAAGGCTACATAACTAAAGGTCTTATCGTTCCTATAAACATCGCTATTACTACCATCACAAACGCGATCAAAAGTGCTCCTACTGATGTAGTTATCCTCGATGGTTATCCTCGTAGTATAGAACAGATGGATGCCTTAGAAGAGTTTTTAAAGGGCGATAAATATATCATACTATCTAATATCATCGAGGTTAGAGTAAGTGAAGAGACTGCTAGAGATAGAGTTTTAGGTCGTGCACGCGGGGCTGATGACAATAATGAAGTCTTTGACAACCGTATGAGAGTTTATTTAGAACCATTAAAAGAAATTCAAGATTTTTATATGAAAAAAGATTGTTTACAAATTATAAGTGGTGAAGGAACTATTGAAGAAATAGTTGCACAAATGCAAGCATTTATTATAAGTAAAATATAAGGGCCACTTTATGAAAAAAATATTTATCCTACTACTTTTAGTATCATCTTTACTACTTACTGTTGGGTGTTCAAGAACATGGAATGGTGTAAAAGCAGACTCTAGTGAGGCTTGGGATGAAACAAAAAAAGGTTCAAAAAAAGCTTGGAAATCAACCAAAGAAGGTATTCATAACGCCACTGAATAAGTTGCTTTTGAGTTATTATAGATTATGTAAATGAAAAAAATGATAAAATATTTTTAACTAAATTAAGGAAATAAAATGTCAAATACTCTCATTCACAATAAAGCAGAATCTAAATACGAATACCACATAGATGGACATATAGCATACATAACTTACGATGATCAAAATGGAAATATGCATTTAACACATACGATAGTGCCAGAAGAACTAGCAGGAAAGGGTCTAGCGAGAACTCTTTTAGAAGATGTCCTCTCTGAGATTAAAAAAGATGGTAAAAAAGCTGTTGCTCAGTGTTCTTACATAGTAAAGTACCAAGAAAAGCACCCTGAAGCTAGCGATATTTTCGCATCATAATCCCTAAGCTAGAGTTCATACGAGCTCTAGCTTAAAGCTCTATTCCTCTACGAAACCGAAGTCTTCTTCTTCCTCTTCTCCATGCTTTTGTGCTTCTTGGATATCATCAATAAGCTCTTTACACTCATCTTCTTCAATATCACCACTTTGAATATCATCTAAAACGTCTTGAAGGTCAGCTTTAAACTCACGAAGCTCTTCTATCTCTTCTTTTGCATCTTCCGTTGCTTCTTTATTGTCAGCTATTTCTTCAAAAATAGCATCTAGTGACTCATCAATATCTGGGATTACAGTCTCTTTTATCAGTGTTTCTAACTCTTGTGCATATGACATCATATATACCTTTATTTTTTTAGAATTATACTATAAATTAATGTATAAATCTAAAATGCCGATTTAATTCTCAGATTATTCTATAAATCAAGGAATTTAGTCATGATAATTTGGTTATTGGTACTTTTATTGCTTTTAATTTTTATATATGTTGTTTATCGAATGAACTTTATTTCTGATGAGTCTAAAGAAGATTATAAAGATGAACACCATTACACTTTTAAACTATAAGAGAGTATAACAATGGCAATCACACTAAATAATCATGTATTTAAAGGTCACAGAGCACTTTTAGGTAGTAAGTTCATTACTTATGGAGAGCTCGAGCTACCTCTAAGATATGACATTTATCCAGTATCCAAAAATGGTTTTGATTGGGCTAACAACTCAAAAGGTGCACAGCAATTAGCATTTTCTATGCTTTACCAGGTTTGCGATAAAGAAATTGCATCAACTTCTGCAGAAAAATTTTCCCTTGATATAGTCAAAAATCTAAATTCTAGAGACTGGGTGATTTCAGCATCAGAAGTTTTAGAGTGGGTAGAAAAAAACTCTGAAAATAAAGTTATGCAAAAGCTACAACCACTGAACCATCCAGTACAAAAGATTAAAAAAACTAAAACAAATGTTGTTAAAGAGATTTGTAAAGAGTTACATATAACACAAAAAAATCTTGCTGAAATTTTAGAAGTACCCGAAGGAACAGTAAGTTCTTGGGCTGTAAAAAATGAGATACCGCGTT
>JALSMC010000084.1 GCA_026987995.1 Sulfurimonas sp.
ATCCCTTGTTCTTTTAAAAGATTTGCAGCAGTGAGATACTCATAAACACCTTTATCTTTGAGAAGTCTCGATGCCATAGTTACGACTGTAGAAGTGTTGTTCACAGAAGTGTCTTTATACATATCTAAATCGACACCAGAACCTCGTATCTGCTCTATACATACAGGGCAAATACTAAGAATAACTTCTTTGTCGTAGCTATTTTGTACAATAACTGTAGAGTTCTTCCCACCAAGTGCTATCTTATACATAGTTTTAATGAGTTTTCTAACTATAAAAGCTTTTATACCTCGTTTGGTGAAGACATAGCCAAGTCCTGAAATGGAAAATACTTTTTTATAGACAGGTAAAAACCTTGAACAAATTCCTCCATATAAAATTGGTTTTATCGAAACAAAGTGTACAATATATGGATTTACGACTTTTAATGTATGGTAGATTTCCAAAAATGCACTTAGTTCACCACCAATACTAGTACCACTTCGAGAAAGTTTTAAGGGGTGGACAATTAGCCCTAGCTCTTCAAGGTACTCTTTTTTATCAGTAATTCCACATGCGATATGAACTTCATAGCCACTTTTTAATGCTTCTATCGCTATTGGAAGTCTATGCGATATAAAAAACCAGTCAACATTTACAATATACAGTAATCTTTTTTTCATTATCATTTCACTTAATCTTAACTTTTAAAAATTCTTCTATTGTATATATAGATAAACCGCAATCATAAAAAATTTTGTCGTGTGTTATAAGAACCTTACACCCATTCTCTTTTGCACACAAACATTGGAGTGTATCTTCTAAATCTATGCTTTTTTCTAAAGATAAATCTATTGCATTTTTTAGAACGTTCTTTCCAAAACTAGATATATTCCAGTCTAGCAACACTAAGTTCTTAAAAAATTCTAATGTTTCATTCTTATTTTTTGAGATATAGTACAAAGTAGTTATCATGTCTTCTCTGATAAATATTTCATAATCTTCCAAAGCAAAGTACTCTAACAGCTTTATGGATAGAGAATGACCTTTTCGAGTTGCATCAAGTATATCTGCTACTATATTTGTATCTAGGTATACCTTTTTATTTTCCATACTTTTCCAATGCTATTTTTTCTTTGATTTGGCTTGATGCTAAGCCGTTAAACTTCTCATCTATTTTTCCTTTACCTGCATACTTCATAATTCTATCGATTTTTTCTTGTTTTGCTTTAGATATTTTATCTTCAACTTCAACATAATCATAACCTTCAAGTATATTAGAGTTTCTTACTAACTCTCGCATTCCAACTGTTGTTGTCATCATGTGTCCTTTGTTGTCTTTTCTTCATTGTAGAAATTTTAGCTTATGTTGTCAAATGAGTCTAAACTCTTTTTCACAACACACCCTCAAACTCTTTCATAATCTTTCCTATTTCAAAATCTTCTAAACGCTGTAAGTTTTTTATCTTTATCTCTGCCAAATCAATACTCTCATCATAAAGATAGTACTGCATACTCTTAGTTAAAGCAGTCACATCACCTACATCATAAAGTAAACCATACTCATTTTTACCAAGTATCTCTCTTGGTCCGCTTTTGCAGTCTGATGAGATGACGGGGAGTCCACATGCCAGAAATTCAATATATTTCATAGTTTCCTTGATTCTTTATATCTTGAAAAAAAGTTTCCATCTCTTTTATATATATTCTATAGTCAAAGATTTTATGATTTTTACAATAAAACTTCATATCATCGATAGTATCTTCCTCAAGCTCCAATATTTTAAGTATTTTTTTTACTCGATTATTCTCATCATTTAAATCTAGTTCAAAATGATTTTTTCCCTCTTGGGTATAGGGTTCAATATTACTTATCATGTTTGAGATGACTGGTGTTCCATAAGAGATAGACTCTGAATACTTACTTGGAAATCCTGCTTCTATTACTCTATCTAATCGTCGAATAAAGATTGTAAAATCACTTTCTTGAATACTTTTTATAATCTCTTGATGCGGACAACGTCCATGAAATAATATATGTTTATCAAGTTTAAAGAGTATTTCTTTATATTCAGGAAATACTAAAAGATAGTTTTCTTTCGTGAGACCATAAATGTTCAGTATAAATTCTGTATTACTTTTATGTACTTTTACAAAAGTTGAAATAATTACATCTAAACGATCTTTTATATTACTTCTGTCTTTTGTGACTCTCTCAATAGTGAAAGCACTCCCAGCATATAAAAAATGAGTTTTTTTATCTTTATTTTCTGATTTTTTACTGTACTTAAAGTCTTTAACATCATAGAGTGTTGGTAATTGTATTACACTTTGATGCTTTTTCGTATAAAATTCTGTTAAAAAAGTACTCACTGAAATAATTCCATCAACTTTAGAATGCACATAGTACATCCTAAGAAAAGTATCTAACCATTTTATACTATTAAAAAGCACTCCTCCCCCACTATTTTCATACCATTCTGTAGCATCAGCCAAACACATAATATTCTTTTTTTTACATAGTTGAAGTATATTGTACATTGCTATGGCAGGATAGTTATAACATATGACAGCATATACATCATCCATCTCTAGTAATAGCATTTTCATAACATGTGCACTTATAATGTGAGTGAACCATGATTTTTTACTATTTGGATAAGGCATTGAAAAAGATTCAAAGCCTTCAATCGTCCTTTTAGTTTTTTTTATATCACTATCGTTTTGAAGTTCTTTATCAATACCTATTAATAAAACATTATAATTTAGTTCTCTTAATATTTTTGCATTAGCTAAAACTCTTTGTGCCGCTGCATTTTTATCCGGAAGTTCAAATCCACCAATATAGATAATAGTTTTTTTATTTTTCATCTGAAATTTACTTCTTCCAAACTGTTTTATTAACATAGTCAGTATATGAAAGTATAATTCTAAGTACCTTGTCAGATACATTTGGCATGCTATAATCAGCTACATTTCTAAGTGTCGTTTTCTCTTGAGACTCTAGCACTACTAAACCTTGAAGGATTCTCTCTTTTTCAAGTCCTACCATCATGACACTTGCTTCTTCCATAGCTTCTGGTCTTTCATGTGCTTCACGAATATTTAATGCTTTAAAGCCTAGTATAGAAGACTCTTCGCTTATAGTTCCACTATCACTTAGTACTGCTTTAGCCTCTTTTTGAAGTTTTACATAGTCGTCAAAGCCCATAGGCTTCATAAGAGTAACAAGCTCATGGAACTCTACACCTAGCTCCTCTATCTTATTTCTTGTTCTTGGATGTGTTGAGATTATGACAGGGAGTTTATAAGTTTCTGCTATTGTATTGAGAGTATCGACTAAATCCAAAAAGTTTTTCTCACTACTTATATTCTCTTCTCTGTGTGCTGATACTACAAAGTAACCATCTTTTTTTAATTTTAGTGTGTTCAAAATATCAGATGCATTAATATCATCTAATTTATTATGAACTACTTCATAAATTGGGCTTCCTGTTTTTATAATCCTA
>JALSMC010000085.1 GCA_026987995.1 Sulfurimonas sp.
TAACCTCAGGTGCAGTCATAATTTTTTTACGTCCTACTGGTTTATCTGGTTGTGTGTAAACTGCTACTACATTTATAGAAACTTCAGATATTAGCCTTTGTAGAATTTTCTGTGCATAATCAGGTGTACCCATAAAGATTATATTCATGCTTCTTCCTTTGTAAAAAGTGTACCACCCTTATGTCTTGCGTTTAATGTAAATTCTTTGACATCATCTAAATCAAATCCACTGGCTAAAAACATATCTATATTTGCCTCTAGTAAATATGCCGCAGCTTTAAGTTTTGTCACTATTCCACCTGTGGCAAAAATATCATTTGGAGTTGCTTCACGACTTAGTTCTTCTTCACTAATTTTGTTTACAATTTTTAAAACTTTTGCCTCTTTATGGGTACGAGGATCAGCATCATAGTAAGCATCAATATCTGAAAGGATTATAAGCATATCAGCATTGGTGTTTTTTGCTATATATGCAGAAAGTTGATCATTGTCCCCTACTTCTAACTCATCGGTTGCAGTTGCATCGTTCTCATTGATGATAGGTAAAACATTATTACTCAGCAGTATGTCTATCGTACTATTTATACGTGATATATCAGCTTTTTTGTTTAGGTTTGCATCAGTTACTAAAACCTGCGAAGTAATAATATCAAAAGGAGAAAACTTTGAGGCATACTTAGCTAAGAGGATAGGTTGTCCAATTGCCGCTAAGGCTTGCTTGTTTGAAAGTATGGTTCGGTCTAGTTTTACAAGACTATAGCCAGCTGAAACTGCTCCAGAAGAGACTAAAATAACTTCGTTATTTTTTTTCAGTTCTGCGATAAACGCGACAAGTGCTTGCATCCTTTGTAATGCAACTTCCCCATCTTTTGTTAAAACTGCACTTCCAACTTTAACAACTATACGTCTCATTTTAAACCTTATGTTCTATCTGTTTGTACTAGATTAAAGAGTGCATGCTTTAATGCTTCTATATTTTTATGAGTAGGTGAAGATATAGGTGCAACAAGATATGGTTTTTCTATATCAAATCCTAATTCATCTGATGCTGAATCTTGTACATAAAAAGGCATATTTGCATCAAAGTTAAACTCATTTGTATATGATTTTTCTAAACCTAAAAGTTCTAAAAATCCATTTACAAGAGCTTCTATTTCATCAGGTGGAATTACATCTACTCGTGTTAAAGCAATAGCAAATTTTGACTTGCCTAAAATTTCTGAAAATGAAGCTATCTCATCTTTTAGTACTTCTATCTGCTCTTTTAGTTCTCTATAATTTCCTAAATCAACCATATATAAAAGAATCTTTGTTCGCTCAATATGACGTAAGAATTGAATTCCTAAACCTTTACCCTCATGAGCCCCACCAATAATTCCAGGAATATCAGCCATAACAAATGACTCATAATCTCCAATATTTACTTGACCAAGTTTTGGAGTAAGTGTTGTAAACTCATAGTTTGCTATCTCGGGTCTCGCGTTTGATACAGTTGAGATAAGTGTAGACTTTCCAACATTAGGAAAACCAACTAAGCCTATGTCTGCAATGAGTTTAAGGTCTAGTTTAATAGATCTAGTCTCACCTTTTTCACCTGGTTGTGCATATGTAGGTCTTTGGTTTGTTGGTGATTTAAAGTGAGTATTTCCAAGTCCACCTTTACCACCTTGAATAAACTTCTCTTCTTGACCATTTACTGTCATGTCAAAAAGAACATCACCCGTTTCTTGGTCTATTATCTGTGTTCCCGGTGGAACTATGATAACTTTTTTTCCACCAGACTTTCCTGTACAGTTTGAACCTTCACCCGGTTTTCCACCATCAGCTTTAATATGCATCTTTCTTTGAAAGTGAGAAAGTGTGTGAGTATTGTTGTCACATTTAAAATAGACATCACCACCTTTTCCACCATCACCACCATTTGGACCACCATTGAGTACAAATTTTTCACGACGAAACGCTACACACCCTTGTCCACCTTTTCCAGATGAAACTGTTAATTCGACGCTATCTGTAAACATTTGTATTCCTTAATATTGTGTTACTTAAAAACTTAAAAATTTACTGCTGACAATGAAAAGTAAATTGTTAAATATTTGAAGTTTGTTTGGAATCGAAATTCCGAATGTAGATTATTTTGGGCAGATGCCCAAAAAAGTAGAATTATACTGCAGGTATAATAGAAACTTGTTGACGTTTTTTGTCTTTTCTCTCGAATCTAACAACGCCATCAACTAATGCATAAAGAGTATGATCTTTACCCATTCCCATATTTTTACCTGGGTGAACTTTAGTTCCACGTTGACGAATTACAATGTTACCAGCGATAACTGATTCACCACCATATTTCTTAACACCAAGTCTACGACCTGCTGAGTCACGATTATTCTGTGTACTACCTTGACCTTTCTTATGTGCCATAATATACTCCTATGTTAGTTTATAGCTTATGCAGCTATTTTCGTGATTTTAACACGTGTGAAGTCTCTTCTGAAACCACGTTTAACTTTACTGTCTTTACGACGACGTTTCTTAAAAGTGATAACTTTTCTATCACGTCCTTCTCTCATAACTTCAGCAGTAACTACAGCGCCTTCAACAAAAGGAGCTCCCATTTTAAGTTCACCTGCGTTAACAGCTAAAACTTCTTTGATTTCTATAACAGTACCAGCGTCAAGAGACATTTTGTCGAATGATATTTCATCACCCTCTGTCACTTTATACTGCTTACCACCATTCTTAATAATTGCGTACATTTGTGGTCCTTAAAAAATATGTATTTCTACATTAAAGTTCGCAATTCTACCCAAACAAGCTTTAAGTTTTGTTTAATGCTTTAAAATAAGTACTTTTATTCCTATTTAAGAGTGTAATCGTACAATTTGTATAGAAGGATTTATAATGCTTACACTAAAACATATACTTATATTTACTCTTTTACTTACAACTCTATTAGAGGCAAGAATGGATCGTTACGATGAGAGAGGTTTTCGGGTCTATCTACAGTACTGCAAAGAGTGTCACCGTGACCCTTATGAAATGGCTGGCAAAAGAAAAGCAAAAAAATGGAATAAGCTTTTTAAAAACAATGGTCAAAAGCTTATTGCAATTCATAAAAAAGATGACAAACGAGTCAAAAAAGTACTCAAGCGTAAAAGTAAAACAAAACACCTGCGAAAGTTTTTAATGCAGAGTGCCTCTGATAGTGGTGTAGTTATCGGTTGTGATGGGAACTACTGCGGGCATTAAAGATAGTGCTTTTAGTAAAATACTACTTTACTAAAGCTACTGCATCTACCTCTACAAGTGCATTTTTAGGAAGTGTTTTTACCGCCACTGTTGCACGAGCTGGTTTATGTGAACCAAAAGCTTCAGAATAGACTTCATTCACAAGAGCG
>JALSMC010000086.1 GCA_026987995.1 Sulfurimonas sp.
TAAAACTGGTCCAAGACCCATAGCAAGTGCAAAACTCATAGCGATAAATCCACCCATGATAGCCATAGCTTTACCACGACTCTCTTCTTCAACTAAGTCAGAAACCATAGCTGTCGCAACAGAACCAATAGCTCCTGCACCTTGAAGAAATCGTCCAGCCATTAGCATGTAGATGTCTGTTGAGTAAGCACAGATAAGAGAACCTATGATAAAGATGATAAGACCAAAAAGAATAGTAGGTTTACGACCTATCTTATCACTCATTGTTCCAAATGGAAGCTGGAAGATAGCCTGTGTTAGTGCATAACCACCAACGATGATACCAACAAGAAAAGGTGTAGCCCCTTCGAGGTCGAGTGCATAAACTGAGAGAACAGGTAAGACAAGGAAGAGTCCTAAAAATCTTAAGAAGATAATGGATGAGAGTGGTAACACTTTTTTAAACATATGAAGCCCTTTATAGTATAATGAGGGGATTATAACAAAACTATATTATATAAAGCAAAGGGAAGAAGATTTGAAATTAGTTTTAGCTACATCTAATAAAGGTAAAGTACGAGAGATAAAAGCGATGTGTGAGGATTTTGAAGTTATCCCCTATACTGAACTTATCGATGAATTTGAGATTATAGAAGATGCAGATACTTTTAAAGATAATGCTCTGTTAAAAGCACATGCAGTTTTTGATGCACTTAACGATGACAGTATTGTAGTTCTAGCTGATGATAGTGGGATAAGTGTAGAAGTTCTTGATGGGGCACCTGGGATTTATAGTGCACGTTACGGTGGGGATGGTGCTACAGATAAAGATAATCTTCATACTTTGATGCAAAATATAAAAGCAAAAAGTGTCGATGAATCTCCAGCATTTTATACAGCAGCTATGGCAATTGTCACAAAAAACAGTGAGAGAACTGTACATGGATGGATGTATGGAACTGCATTGACACAGGCACAAGGTGAGGGTGGGTTTGGATATGATCCTATGTTCATACCACTAGGATATGATAAAACTTTAGGTGAGTTGGATGATGCGACAAAGAGAAAACTGTCTCATCGCTCTAAGGCTCTTTCTCTTTCGAGAAAAATCTTTAAAACCTTATAAAAGTTTAACGCTCAATTTACAAAACTTTTTTTCTAAATCAATTAAAAACATATGTAGGTGGGCGTTATATCTGCTAAGTATTTGCATGATATCTCCTTTAACATTAGATGTTATAGAAATACAAGCAAAAAATATTCCACTAGTTAAACCAGAGTAAAAGTGCTACTCCAAAAATTATTCTGTATATACCAAATGCAACAAAAGTAAACTTTTCTAAAAATTTTAAAAAGAGTTTAATAGTTATAAACGCGACAATAAATGAAATAATAAATCCTACACCAAGACTTATAAGGTTAGAAATATCAAACTCTTTATAGTGTTTGAGTAAATCATAAGCACTTACTGCACTCATAACAGGAAAAGCAAGTAAAAAACTAAACTCTGCACTCGCTTTTCGGCTTAGTTTAACAAGAAGTGCCCCTATGATGGTTGAACCAGCTCTTGAAGTTCCTGGAATGAGAGCGAAAACTTGAGCAAAACCAATGACAAGAGCTTGCTTGTATGTTACACTCTCCACATCATCAACATGCTCACTCTCTTTAGGTATAAAAAATTTCTCAACTATTAGGAAAATAACACCACCAACTATAAACATAACTGCAACAATATTTATGCTAAAAAGTTCTTTTATTTGATGAGAAAATATAAAACCAACTAATCCAATAGGAATAAATGCGAGAAAAACTTTAGTCCATAAGTCTATTTTTTCAATAGTAAACTTATCTCTGTAGTTGAAAAATACAGCAAGAATTGCAGCAAACTGGATAATAACTTCAAATGCTTTAGTCGCATTAGTCTGTTCTTCACCTAAAAATTTACTTGCAACTATAAGATGACCCGTTGATGAGATAGGTAAAAATTCTGTGAAACCTTCTATAATTCCTAAAAGTATAGTGTGTAATATATCCATATGTTTCCTTTGTCCTCTTCTGCTTATGTAATGTCATTTTTTATAGATAATTTAATGATAAAGTTAATTTTACTATGATAAACTATTAAAAATGACATTTTAGCATAAAGTGCTAGGGGAATTAAGATGAACATACTCATAGTAGACGATAGTAAAATTGTAAGACGTGTTTTAACAAATACAGTAACTCGTTTTTTTAAAAAACCAGAGTGGAGTGAACTTAACATTTATGAAGCTGAAGATGGTTTAATCGCAATGGAAATGATGAAGAAAAATAAAGTTGACATCATGCTACTCGACTGGAACATGCCAAATATGAATGGGGAAGAGGTTGTAGGAGCCGTAAGAGCAAATAAAGAGTGGAATAAAACTCGTATAATCATGGCTACAACAGAAGGCTCAAAGGAGTCAGTTCTAAAGATGATAAAAAAGGGTGCGAATGGTTACATGGTAAAGCCTTTTCAAGAAGAAGCTATTTTTAAAACACTAGAAAACATCACTGCAAGAATGCCAAAATAACTCTTTTTAAAGTTATTTCGATATAATACGAGGTTTTTAAAAAAAGATGGTAATAGCCATTTTTTTTGTACATCGCAAGATGTAACCTTAAACTTTGTAGGAAACTTAATGTTACTTTTTACACCCGGTCCAACTCCAGTACCACAAAATGTTCGTAATGCAATGGCAGATGAGACAATGCATCACCGTACACCTGAGTTTGAAGCAATCTTCGAGAAAACTCGTAAACATCTTTTTAACCTTTTGAAAACTGATGAAGTTGTGATGATAGCTTCTTCGGGGACTGGTGCTATGGAAGCGGCTGTTATAAACCTCTGTAAAAACACACTTCTTTCTGTGAACTCTGGAAAGTTTGGTGAGCGTTTTGGAAAGATAGCTACTGCTCATGGACTGAAAAATGTCGAGATTAAAAACGAGTGGAATACTCCTGTTTCAGTCGAAGCGATTATAAACGCAGTCAAAGCAAATGCAGACATAGATGCTATTGCAGTTCAGATAAGTGAATCAGCAGGTGGGCTTCGTCATCCTGTTGAAGAGTTAGCAAAGGCTGTAAAGGCAATAAATCCTAAGATTATGATTATTGCTGATGGGATTACTGCTGTTGGTGTTGAACCAATTGATGTTACAAATATCGACTGTTTAATCGCTGGAAGCCAAAAAGCTCTTATGTTGCCTCCTGGTTTAGCGATATTAGGTTTATCAAATGCAGCTATTGAGACTATTGGGTCTGGTGTTGGCTACTACTTAAATCTCGCATCTGAGATAAAAAAGCAAAAACAAAACACTACAGCATATACAGCAGCTACTACTTTAATTATCGGACTTTTAGAAGTTTTAGAAACGAT
>JALSMC010000087.1 GCA_026987995.1 Sulfurimonas sp.
TTTTATAAAGTTATTGTTTTTTTGGTAGATAATTATAACATTTATGGGATATGAAAGGCTTTTTTTAAAATTTAATTTAGCTTAAATTGTAGGTTGTTTTTTGTAATCTGCAAGTGGCTCTAAAGTTTCTGTTATCAAATTATACACTTTTTAAGAAGTTTTATGAAAAAAATATTATTTATCTTTATACTTTGTACTCTTACTCTAAACGCAGTAACACTCAACATTGCAGTCGCAGCAAATGTCAGTTATGCCATACAAGAGTTAAAGCAAAAGTTTATACAAAAACACCATGACATAGATGTGAACATCATCTTAGGAAGTAGTGGTAAACTAACGGCACAGATAAGTCATGGTGCTCCTTATGGACTTTTTATGTCAGCAAATATGTCTTACCCTCAAGGGCTTTATGACAAAGGACTTGCAACCACTAAACCTCGTGTATATGCAAAAGGTACATTAGCTCTTTTTAGTACAAAAAAACAAGACTTTTCTTTAGGCATTCAACTCCTAAAAGAGGCTAATATAAAAAGAATTGCAGTGGCGAACCCTAAAACAGCTCCGTATGGTCAAGCTTCCTTTGAGGCTATTAAAAATGCTAAAATAGAGACAGCTATACACGATAAACTTATCTATGGAGAGTCTGCTTCGCAAACACTCTCGTTTGTCTTAACAGCTGCAGATATTGGGTTTATTGCAACATCTTCACTTTATAGTGCTAAAATGTCTGTATACAAAAAAAATGTTCACTGGATGGAGTTAGATAGTTCTCTTTATAGCCCTATTGAGCAAGGGGTAGTTCTCCTCTCTCATGCAAAAGGTTCAGATGAGTACAGACTCTTTTATGAGTTTCTTTTTAGCCCAGATTCCAAAAAAATCTTTAAAAAATATGGATATATCATCTCATGAGCCAATTAAACGCGACTATAACAGCTATACAAAAGCAAGACTCGCTTCATATAGTCACATTTAATGCCCAAGGTTTTGAACTACACATGATGAGTCTTGAGCTTGGCTCAAATGTCATAGTAGGGGCAAATGTACTGCTTGGTGTTAAAGCTTCCTCTGTCGCTATCGCAAAAGAGTTTAGTGGACAACTTAGCTACTCTAACCAGTTGGACTTAGAGATACAAAATATAGATAAGGGTACACTTTTATGTTCTCTACAGCTTAAAAGCAATGGGCTTGAACTTGAGTCCATCATCACAAAAGCTTCTAAAGAGAGAATGTCACTACAAGTCAAAGGCAAAGTAACAGCTCTCATCAAGTCATCTGACCTCTATATAGTCGAGATTCTCTAAATGTTTGAACCTTTTTACATCAGTTTTAAACTTGCATCTATTACAGTTCTTATTCTGTTTCTCATCTCATTACCTCTTAGTTGGTACCTCTCTCAAACTTCTTCCAAAATAAAACCTTTTTTAGAAGCACTAACAGCTTTACCCATCGTCTTACCCCCATCTGTTTTAGGTTTTTACATCTTAGTCGCCCTCTCTCAAAACTCACCGCTTGGGGCATTTTTTAAAGAGACTTTTGACATTAGTTTGGTCTTTAACTTCACTTCCCTTGTCATAGCAAGCTGTTTTTACTCTCTCCCCTTTATGGTCCAACCACTTCAAAGTGGTTTTGAGTCACTGAACAAAAATATGTTAGAGGCTAGTTACTTGGCAGGCAAAAGTACTTTACAGACTATATTTTTTGTAGCCCTACCAAATATTAAACCAGCACTTATCACTGCTATCATTATCACATTTGCACATACAGTTGGTGAGTTTGGTGTTGTTCTTATGGTCGGAGGAAGCATACCAGGTGAGACAAAAGTTGCCTCTGTTGCTATCTATGAAATGGTTGAGATCATGGACTATAAAGGTGCTCATATCTACAGTGCTATTATGCTTGGTATGAGTTTTGTAGTGCTTTTAAGTGTTTATACTTTTAATGCAAAACATAAAAGAAAGTTTGGACTCTAAAATGATAAAAATCAACATACACAAAGCACTTCATGGAGTTAATGGCGAGATGAGTCTTGATGTCAACCTCAACATAAAAAAAGGTGAGTTTGTAGCACTCACAGGTGCTAGTGGAAGTGGAAAAACCACCCTCCTTCGTATACTTGCAGGTCTTGAAGAAATAGAGGGGAA
Organism: Sulfurimonas sp.; assembly: GCA_026987995.1. Lineage (GTDB taxonomy): Bacteria > Campylobacterota > Campylobacteria > Campylobacterales > Sulfurimonadaceae > Sulfurimonas. The sequence continues at coordinate 2,142 of JALSMC010000087.1, forward strand.
AATAGAACTAAATACTTCACATAAACATGCCATCGGATTTATGCACCAAAACGAAGCCCTCTTTCCAAATATGACTGTTTTACAAAACTTGCTTTTCATCGCAAAAGACAAAGAGCTAGCAATACATTTACTTACTCTTACAAATTTACTAAAACTCCAAGAGAGATACCCAAACACTCTCAGTGGTGGACAAAAACAGCGTGTCAGTTTATGTAGAGTGATGATGCAAAGACCTGAGATACTACTGCTAGATGAACCACTCTCAGCACTTGATGCGAAGATGAGAACCAAACTCCAAATAGATATACTCAAACTGCACAAAGAGTTTAAAACAACAACTATAATGGTCTCACACGATCCAAGTGAGATATATAAACTCTCTACCCGCACCCTTACACTCGAAAATGGCAAGATTATAAAAGATGGTAACACTAAAGAGGTCTTACTTAAAACGCAAGGAAGTCAGAAGTTTAGTTTTGAGGGGGAACTCTTAGAGCTTAAAGAGGTTGATGTTGTAGTAATAGCTATCGTAGCCATAGGGCAACAGATAGTAGAAATAGTTCTCTCAAAAGAAGAAGCGAAGAACCTTAAAGTCGGAACAAATGTCACCCTTAGTACAAAATCATTTTCACCTAGTGTACATTAAGTAATAGACTTCCTGTATTAGCTATCAAAAGCTATAACTTTATTTCTGCCTTGTGCTTTTGCTTCATAAAGTGCTCTATCACAACGGTTTACAATACTCTCAAGTGTATCTTTGTTTTTAAAAAATGTTAGACCAAAACTAGCAGTTAAAGGTTTTAGGTGTGCATAAGTAAAATTCTCAATTTTTTCTCTTATAGATTCGCAAAGTACATGAGTTCCCTCAATGGTAGAATTAGGACATATAATCATAAACTCCTCTCCACCCCAACGTCCAAGTGTATCTGTCTCACGTATACTATTTTTTAAAAGAGTTGCAAATTCAACAAGTACTTTATCTCCACAAATATGTCCATGCTCATCATTGACCTCTTTAAAAAGATCTATATCAATCATAATAAGACAAAATGCTTCATTATAACGCTGCATTAATTTAGTCTTTGACTCTAGTACCTCATCAAGCTTAAAGCGATTATATTGCTATCTTAAATCAAACTAGTGGATAACTTCAAAAGGGTATTTTTATCAGTTTCATTAATATTTTGAAGTAATTCGGTTACAAAGTCAGTGAACTTTTTAGCT
>JALSMC010000088.1 GCA_026987995.1 Sulfurimonas sp.
CCCAGTAAAATTCGATAGATGTAAATTCAGGGTTATGTGTTGCATCCATACCTTCATTTCTAAAGTTACGATTGATTTCAAAAACTGCTTCAAAGCCACCAACGATTAAACGCTTAAGATATAACTCTGGAGCGATTCTTAAAAATCTGTCTATTCCAAGTGCATTATGATGCGTTACGAAAGGTTTAGCATTTGCTCCACCAGCTATTGGGTGCATCATTGGAGTTTCTACTTCCAAGAAACCTTTATCTTCAAAGAAACGACGAGTTAACGAGATAACCTTTGAGCGTGTTTGAAATGTTTTACGAACTTCTGCATTCATAATTAGGTCAAGGTAGCGTTTACGGTAACGAATCTCTTTATCGGTTACACCATGAAACTTCTCAGGAAGTGGGCTTATTGCTTTTGTGAGAATAGTAAAAGTGTCAACATGAAGAGAAAGTTCACCCTTACCAGTTACAAAAGGAAAACCACCAACTTCTATGATATCTCCAACTTCGATGTTTTTCTTAAACATAGTATTGTAAAAGTCTTCGGGAAGATTGTCACGAGTTACATAAACCTGTAACATTCCTGACTCATCTTCTATCTTTACAAATGATGCTTTTCCCATAACACGTAAAAGTTTAATACGACCACTTACTATATAGTGGCGCTTTTCATCGCGTTTTTCTTCCATCTCAGCAATGTCTGAGTTTACATTTAAGTATTTCTCTATAGTAGTATTTCGTTTTGACTCATTTGAGTATGGATTAAATCCCGCTTCTTTTAGTAGTTTTGCTTTTTCTATTCTTTGTTGAACAAATTTGTTATCGAACATTAATAATTTTCCTTATATAGCTATATGTTTTTTTCTTGGCACTCAGAACAAGTACCGTATATTTGCATAGAGTGATCACTCATTTTAAAGTTGAGTTCATCAGTAATGGCATGTTGGCGTTTCTCTATCTCTTCATCAACAAACTCTGTGATTTTTCCACACTGAGTACATATAAGGTGGTCATGATGCTCTTTAGCACCAAGTTCGTACTTCTTCCCTTGTGCACCAAAGGAGAGTGAGTTGACGACATGCGACTCTTCAAGTAATGCAAGTGTTCTATACACTGTTGCTATTCCTGTCTTTAAGTCTGGTTGCTTGTCTTGTATGAGATGATGGAGTGCTTCTGGTGTAAGATGCTCATCCGAATCATAAAGTGTTTCAAGTATAACTTCACGCTGAATAGTAAACTTTAAATTATTCTTTTTTAAAAGCATTTTAAAGTCACTTAGTAACTGTTCATACTCAATAGTTCTATTGTTAAAGTCAGTATTTATATTTGACATATTATTTCTCTTTAGTCTGTTTTTGAATCTGTTGTTTTAGTTGATTTTGAATCTTCTGTATCTCTTCTTGTGTCTTTTGGGCGATAAGTGCATCAGTTTTCTTTTCTATCATCTCTGACCCTTGTTCTAAAGTTGCATTTATATCTTCACTCAATCCAACAGGGTCTATCTTCATGATAAAAGCACCAGATGCAACCATAATTGGAAATAAAATACTTGTCTCCATCACAGAGTCTAGTGTTGATTTTACTGCTTTTATATTATAAGCAGCATGAGCTATAACTGCAGCGATAAGAAAAAACTTACTTGCACCAAAGACAAATCCTAAAATTCTATCAACTGGACCAAGACCACTGAGTGAACTGAGTTTTTTAAAGGCATAACCAATCAAAATCATAAGAAGCCAAAAAATTGCTAAAGTAGTTAAAAATCCTAAAAAGCTAACAGCTGAAGGAGAAGAAAAGTTAAAGATTAGCTCGTTTAAAAATTCACCCATAGAGTCACCAAAACGCGAAGCGATAAAAAGACCACCTATTATACCTATCAGTCCAAAAAGTTCTTTAAAAAAACCGTTAATAATACCTTTGAGCCCAAGTAGCAAAATAATAATTGCTGCTACAACATCAAAATAATTAATTTCCATTAGGAGCCAGCTCTGAATTCATTTGGTCTTTTCCATTTTGTTTTGATTTATAAAGTGCTTTATCTGCTCTATTTATAATATCTTCAGGTGTATCCCCACTAGAGTACTGAGTTGCTCCAATACTCATGGTGATATTTAAAGTGTTGCCTTGATATATCAACTGATTTGACCTGATTAGATTAAGAATTCTATTCGTTACTTCTAAACAGGTTTCTGGAGTTATTCTGTTGAGGATGATTACAAATTCTTCCCCACCATATCTAAATACTTTATCCCCATCTCTAAGAGTACTTCTTAAAATTTTTGAAATAAACATAAGTACTTTATCGCCAGCGATATGTCCAAATGTGTCATTTATCACTTTAAAGTCATCTATATCTAACATCAATAGATGCAGTTCGTATGGAATAGTTTTTTTCTCACATAATCGTTCAAGGTATGTTGTTAAAGCCCTACGATTAAAAACTTTTGTTAGCGAGTCGAGGTTAGAATTTCTTTCTAGTGTATTTACCTGTGTAGTTAAGTCCGTGATAATTGAATTTGCTTTTTCAACTTCTGAGAACATCTGCTTTTGAAGATCTGTAAATTTTTGAGTGAGCAGTGGAAGGTCAATTTGTAAATCAATTGCAGAAGTAAGTGTTTCTTCATGTATCTGTGCTAATTCTTCAAAAGCACTATTACTAGTAGCATAGGATGCTAAAGACTCGTTAGCAATCTCTCTGTACTCGTTTGTAAACATCATTTTACTTCTTTCTAAGTCATTAAGAGAATCTTCTTTAAGAGAAGCAATGGTATTTGTAGCATCTTGAAGATAAGTTACAACTTGCTCTTTTGATGGGTTCTCGTGTGCATCAATATTTTCTATCAATTCTTTGTGCATTTGGTGAATGAGAGACTTGAGGTCTTCTTTTTGCATATATATCCCTGTGTAAAATATGATGATATTATATCTTTATAAGCATAAATAAAACTTTTGTGAAATATTTTAGCATAAAATACCCACTAATAATAGTAAATTTAGGGTTTTTTAGCTAAAATCGAAAAAATTATTATTTAAGGTTATTATTATGAGTATATGGACTCCTTCTAGCTGGAGAGAAAAACCAATTTTACAGCAACCAACTTACCCAGATCAAAATGCATTAAAAAAAGTCTTAGGTGAATTAAAAAACTATCCACCACTTGTTTTTGCGGGAGAAGCTCGCACACTTAAAGAACAGCTTGGTAATGTAGCAAATGGTAAAGCATTTTTACTTCAAGGTGGAGATTGTGCGGAGAGTTTTTCTGAGTTTCATGCTGATAATATTCGTGATACTTTTAAAGCAATGATGCAAATGGCAGTTGTGATGACTTACTCTGGTGGTTTACCAGTTGTTAAAGTTGGTCGTATGG
>JALSMC010000089.1 GCA_026987995.1 Sulfurimonas sp.
TTGCATCTGCTCTATGTAACTCTCTCTACAGTCAGGATAGCCAGAACTGTCTTCTTCAACCACACCTATAAAGAGTGCTTCCGCCCCATGTTTCTCAGCTACAGCTGCTGCTATGGAGAGAAAGATGCCATTTCTAAAAGGCACATAGGTGACAGGTACTCCCTCTTCTATGCCACCTGTGGGTATATCTATGCTTTTGTCTGTGAGTGCAGAAGCACCTATCTGCTCGAAAAAAGGCAAGTCTATCTCATAACTTTTGACAGCATTGACTGACGAGGCAACTTTACGAAAACACTCAACTTCTTTGCCCTCAGTACGTTGTCCATAGTTAAAATGTAAAGCGATAATCTCATACCCCTCACTTTGTGCTATTTTAGCACTTAAAGCACTGTCCATGCCTCCTGATATAATACATACTGCTAATTTTGACATTGGCGACCCTTCACACGCTTATTTACTGCTATTTTACCAACATTTGGGTAAACTTCCAACATGATAGATTTAGATAATCAAACAGACTTGAACTTTGAACTTTCTAAGTTAGAACAGATTGCAAAGGCACTCAGTTCCAAAGAAGTAGAACTGCTCATCGTTGATGATGAAACTATAGAAGCACTCAACACGGAACACAGAGGGAAAGCATCTACAACCGATGTACTTTCTTTCCCACTTGATGCTCCCTTTACGGAACAGTCTATATTTGGGATACCTTTGGGATCCATCATCATTGCGTCTTCATTTGTGAAAACAAAAGCTGTGGAGTTTGGACATAGTGAGCAAGATGAACTTTCACTACTCTTTATACATGGCATGTTGCATCTGCTTGGTTTTGACCATGAAACAGATGAGGGAAAGATGAGAGTACGTGAAAATGAACTCATCGAACAGTTTGATTTACCAAAAAGTTTAATCGTAAGAACAGAGGAGAATTAATTTGGATTTTGTAATATTTGTCATCGCCATGGGCGTACTTATTTGGGGTGCAGACCTTATTATCAACCAGAGTGAACGCATAGCGTTGAAGTTTAATATCCCTGAGTTCATCATAGGGGCAACACTTATTGCTTTGGGTACATCACTACCAGAAATGGCCGCAAGTATCGCAGCATCGTACAACGGCAAGCCTGACATCGCCGTGGCAAACGTCATAGGAAGTAACATACTGAATATCACGCTAGTACTTGCAACGGTGTTTCTCATAGCAAGAAACATTAACCCTAACAGAGACTTCTTTGCCAAAGACAGTACATGGGCCCTTGTACCTGTACTTGTCTTTGTACTCATGATAATAGATGGTGTCATCTCTAGGTTTGATGCAACACTTTTACTTTTACTCATGGGAGCGTACCTGCTCTTTTTACTCCAAGATGCCAAAAATATACCTGAAGAAGACTTGGAAGATTTAGATGAGAGTACTTTTTCATGGGTTAAAACCATACCTGTGCTTCTAGGAGCGTTTATCTTGGTTGTTGTCGGGGCTCACTTTACGGTAGAGAGTGCTTCTGAAATAGCCAAAAACTTTGGTATTTCAGAGTGGGTTATAGGGATTATTATGATATCTCTTGGTACTTCTCTTCCTGAACTCGTGGTAAGCATCTCAGCAGCAGCCAAAGGTAAGGTAGATATGGCTATAGGGAACATCATAGGTTCAAACATGGCAAATACTACAGTCGTTCTTGGAGCGGCTGCATTCACTAGCCCACTTAGTATAAATGCTTCAGCCTACCTTTTTGACATTGCGACCATGATAGTGGCTACCCTACTTCTAGTCTTCATCACTGCCAATAAGCTTTACAATAAATCTGCAGGTATTAGTCTCATCATCATTTTAGGATTATTTTTAAACAATACTTTACAGAGTATGTAAAGTATTGTTTATTTTAACGATTTTTTGAGCTTTCTTTCAATCGCATCAGGGATACTTGAGATATCCATAAATTGCCCCATAGAAAGCAATGGATATGAAAGTGCAAGATAATATTTTGCATGAAGTGCATAGACATTACCATCTTCAATAAGTACAGTGTATGGAAGTAAGATAGCATTTTCCACACCAATTTTATCTACAAAGTTTTCAGTATTTTTTGACATCTTCACACCCACAAGTGTACTACCATTGGCTAGTTTTACTTCAAAGAGTTTTTTCTTAGCCTTTACTATTCCACCTTTTTTAAGTGTTAACATATCTTCATAGTATGGCATTGCCATCATAAAATGGTATCCTGCTAAGTCAGCTTCTTTCAGTACATCTTTTGTTGCAGTAAGTTTACCAAGAGCTTTTCCTAGTGATTTTTTCACTTTAGCATCTATTCCTGCTTTATACTCTTTTTGCATAAATGATTTCAACCAGTAAGTAGGGTTAGTTACACGTACAGTTTTTGCTGCACTGTCAACCATAACTCTCTGAATAGCCGCAAAACCGCGTGTTTTTTTACTGGCATTTTCTTTTAGGTCATTATTTGTAAAAACGATAATTTTAAGGTTATCTTTTGACGCGGGAGAATAGGTAGTTAGTACTTTAAATCCTGCCTTAGCAAGCTTTGACTTTAGCGTTTTTGCTGATGCAAATGGTGCAGTGTAATAGGCAGATATTTGAGCAGCATTTGAGGAAAGTGTTGTAAGTATAAGTACTGAAAGTACTGCAGAAAATTTTAAAATCATTTTTGACATGAGTCATCCTTCTTAATGTTAATTAATAAGTGAATATGATAGTTAAAATTGTACAAAAAATACTTAAATACTCTTAACATAGATCAAGAAAATCAATATCCATAATCTAAAAGTATGGATATGACTCAGAAATGTTAGATTTTACTTTTTACAAAGGTTTCCATATCTTCAACTACCTCTTCAAGCGTTCTCTCACCAGAGATAACTTGTAAAAGGTTTTTGTCAGTATAGAATTTTTGTATTTCCGCCAATGGATCCGTGTAGATTTTCATTCTGTCATTAAATATATCTTCACTGTCATCTGAACGTCCTTCACCAGGAGCTGCTTCAGCTGCACGACCCAATATACGCTGACGTGCTACCGCTTCAGAAACTCTTACTTCTATAACTGAAGCCAATTCAATGTTGTCTTCTTTTGCTACAAGCTCATCAAATGCTGTCATTTGTTCTACTGAACGTGGATACCCATCTATAAGGACATTGGCTACGGGAGCATTGTTGATAGCAGATACAATAGTATTGACTATAATTTCAAGAGGTACTAAAGCCCCTTTAGAGATGTAAGATTCTATCTCTTGTCCTAACTCAGAACCTGAACCTACTTCTTCTCTAAGCATATCACCCGTTGAGTAGTGAACAATGTTTTCATTTTTCTCTGCGATGATACTTGCA
>JALSMC010000090.1 GCA_026987995.1 Sulfurimonas sp.
TTAGAATTTTAGGAAAATTGAGATAAAATATCGGTAATATTGATTTAGAGGGATTTTTTTTAATCTCAAAAATCGCTATGAGAAGAATTTAGTTGTTTGCTTGGTTTGAATTTGCAAGTGGCTCTAATGAATTAATAAATTGATTTTTAGAATTAAGCCACCTCTCCAAAGTATCGCTTTCGCTGTTTTTCTTTAATCATATTAACATCAACTATGATAAAACTATCTACACAGTTTGCAAACTCTTTGTCAATGTTAAATGCACAAAACTTCACACCACCTTTTTCACAAAGGTCTGCATACTGCTTATACATAACAGGGACACTAAGGTTTAAAAAACGCAGCGCCTCTTTGAGAAGTTTAAAATCTTTTTTATAATCCTTTTTATTTAACTCAGAGATAAACTTTTTTAAATATTCGTCTTCATAGTCTATACTGTAGGGAAGTTTAGCTGTAACATAGTGAGTGTCAGAGTGAAAATACAAGTCATAAAAGTATAAAACTATGTCTTGTGCTACTTTTGGATAACTTTCACTCAGACTCACTCCTCCAAACATATACTTTATTTGAGGATTGTTTTTGAGGTATGCACCTATGCCTTGCCAGAGGTAATCAAGGGCCCTGCTCCCCCAGTATTTAGGTTGGACAAAACTACGACCGAGTTCGATAGAGTCATCTAAAATACTCTCCATCTTTTGAGTATACTCAAAAAGTGTTTTTGTATAGAGTGCTTCATTGTTATTTACATTTTGCATCTCTTTTACTACACCGATTCTGTAAGCTCCTACAATCTCTAAGTCATCATTATCCCAAAGAACGATATGTTTATAGTACCTATCATACTTATCTATATCGCGTTTTTTATTGACACCTTCGCCAACTTTACGAAAAGAGACTTCACGAAGACGACCAAGTTCGTTTAAAACGCTAGAGTTGTTTTGGGTACAGTCATAAAGATAGATGCTCTTGCCATCTTTAGTAGAACCAAGTAGTTGCGATTTTTTTAACTCTTTTTTTATGTCTCTTCTATCCTCAGGCAATGCTATAGCCTTTTGTGTTTTAAAATAACTCACACCTTTTTTCAGACTATAAAGATGCTTTTTATACAGAGAAACTAGTTTGTCCTTTTCTAAGGATTTTGGATAAATAAACTCTTTTGGTATCACTTCTCCAACTATTATGTCGATACTTTTTCCCTTCTGTGAAAAAAGTTCATGGGCAAGTAAAAGGGTGGAGAGTTTTTTGTTGAGTGCTGAAACAGAGTAAAAAGTTTTGGAATTTTTACCGCCTATGTAAACAGGTAATATTGGCGAAGCAGAGCGTTTAGCAAACTTTAAAAATCCTTTATGCCATTGTCCATCTTTAACACCTGTAGGTGTCGCACGACTCACTTCTCCAGCAGGGAAGATAATCACAGCTTCTTCGTTATTAAGAGCTTCATAGATTTTATTTATAGAGTCTTTAGTCTGTCTATTTTTAAAGTTGTTTACATCGATTAAAAGAGGGGAGAGCGGTTCTACACTACTTAAAAATTCATTTGCGACTACTTTTATATCTTTACGAACTCGACTGATTAGTTTTATAAGAGCAAAAGCATCTATTCCACCTAGAGGATGGTTAGCAATGATAACAACACGACCTGTAGAGGGAATGTTTTCAAGGTTTTTGTCAGAGACACTATAGTTAAAGTTTAACTCCTCTAAAGCACTCTCAATAAACTCAACACCTCCAAGGTGTGCATGAGCTTCTACAAAACTGTTTATCTCACTTTGATGAGCGATAGATTCAGTAAACTTACAAAGTGCAGCTTTTAGCACCTTAGACTTTTTTATTTTTGGATACTTCTTTATAACCATCTTTTCTATATCAAGCATTGAAACTCCTAATAAAAAATTGTATAGAAGCTCTATAACATTTTGGTTACACAAGAATATGTAATCTAAATGTTATATACGAGAGATAAGATTCCAAAAAATCCAAAAGGATAAACCTCTTATGACCTTAAAAATAGTTTTTATTTACCTCTCTTATGTGCTCCTCATCTCAAACTTATATGCTAAAACCAGTAACTGTGATGCAATAGTTATAGATCAGCGACTCCCAAATGTTATATCAATAGATATGACACTCTCCTCTTCAATAGTTTACGGAATTGATAGAAGAGTTCTAGTAACAAATGGTGCGACACTTACAATAGAACCTGGTACTACATTAGCCGGTTGTAGTCTCTACTCATTTTTAGTAATCGCTAATGATGCAAAGATTATGGCAAAGGGTACTAAAAGTAAACCTATTACATTTACCTCACAACTAGAACTACATGGATTTTCACAAAGTGAGAGTGCCCCAGGGGAATGGGGTGGTTTAGTGATAGCTGGTAAAGCATATACACACTATAAAAACAATAAGTATGAAGCGGATGAGTCTATCGCGTTTGGAAGTGATACTCATGAACACGATACTGATAACTCTGGTGTATTGGAGTATGTTGTTATTAAGCATACTGGTTTTGAAGTAAAAAAGGACAAAGAACTTAACGGTCTTTCTCTTGCAGGAATCGGCTCGGGTACTACAATTAAAAACATAGCTATTATCGGTGGTGGTGATGATGGTTTAGAGATATGGGGTGGGACTGTTAATGTAGATGGTCTGTATATCTACAATGCAAGTGATGATTCTCTTGATGTTGACCTAGGCTACCGTGGAGAGGTAAAAAATGTACTTATAATCCAAAAAGATGTAGCAAGTAAAAATAACCATGATTCATCAGCTATGGAGTTTGGAAATGATGAAAACCTCATTGTCACAGATGCAAGAAATACAACGCTACCAAGAGTGAAAAATCTAACTGCATATATAGAAGGTGGTGGTTTGTATAACAAGTATGATGCAGGATTCAAACTGAGTAATATCAAAATAGTAAGCAAAAAAAGTAAAGAGTATGAGATGATACACTTTAGAGGAAAAGATACATATATAACAGGTGCAAAATACATCTTAGGTGATGTCTGCTTTTCATACCAAGAAAAAGATTTACAAGCCAGAGACTTTTTCTCAAAGAAAAATTCGAAGAAACCAAAAAATAGCTATACAGCATATAACTTTTTTATCATAAATCATCATCAGATAGGAAACGGAAAAATTAGCACAAAAAAACAGTGCACAAATGGTGTGGATGAGAGTAGCATATGGAGAGGTATCTAATCACTACAATACTTTAAAATTTGGACTTAATTAAAAAAACGAGTGCTTACTTTTCTAGTTTTTCTTATAATTCACTAAATAAAAATCAACTAAGTTCAACTTCATACTTTTACTAAGTCCACGATGTAAACTAAT
>JALSMC010000091.1 GCA_026987995.1 Sulfurimonas sp.
CCATAGCAAAGTTACGTGCAGTCACCGCTGCAAGACCTCCTAAAAAAAGAAGTCTCCATCCAAACCAACCAGAGCCACTCTCAAGGTAAGATGCAACAATCATAGCTATGAAAATAAACGGCAAAGAAAACACAGAATGCTTAAACATCACCAATTCAGAAAAGTCACTAATAATTTTTTTTACATTCAATTTCTAATTTCTACTTTCTAATTTCTAATTTTTTAGGGGTGCGGTATTTTTATGTTAGAGTTCAAAGACCATGCTATGACCATCACCATAAAGGCTATGATATACCCAGAACTTATGAGTCCATAGGCAGTAAGTAAGTACAGTACCCACAACAAGATAGCCCCTAGTGGTGTAGGCACACCTTCAAAAAACTTTGCTACTTCACCTGCATCTACTTTCAGGTTAAACTCAACAAGTCGTATAAGCCCGTTAATGATGTACCAGATAAAAACAAGTCCCAATACAAGTTCTTCAATGCCTGTCATACCACTGTACTGCTTAACAGCATAAAAAAGTAAAAAAGCAGGCATCACAACAAACGAAAGGAAGTCAGCAAAAGAGTCAAGCTGAATGCCAAACTCTGTAGATAAATTATATTTTCGAGCCAGTTTGCCATCTACAATGTCACATGCCCCACCTATCCATGCTAAAACAATAGCCGTAAAAAAGTCACCTTTTACTATAAAGTAAATCGCCATCACACCCATAGTAATGTTCAAATACGTCACTAAGTTTGCTGCGTTAAAACGGTTGTCTTTGTCAAATAAATCCATGTTATCTATTCCTTTTGAAAAATATATTTTACCTTTTTTGTTGTTATGCTATCATTACAGCATGAATACGTCAAATAATAGTTTCAAACAACTAGCCCTCATAGGCCCTACCGCATCTGGTAAAACTTCTCTTTCCATACAACTTGCCACGCAAATGAATGCACACATACTTTCACTCGATTCACTCTCCATTTACAAAGAGATAGACATCGTTTCTGCGAAACCTAGAAAAGAAGAACAAGGTGACATCAAACATTTTGGTATAGATACTATCTATCCAAATGAAGAATTTGATGTAACTACCTTTATAAAACTGTATCATGAAGTCTATGCACAGTGTGTCCAAGAAGGTAAAAACCTTGTTATCGTTGGGGGGACAAGTTTTTACCTGAAGATGCTTCTTGAAGGCATATCTGTATTGCCCACATTTTGTGATGCTACACATGAACGTACTAAAGAAAAACTAAAAAATCTTCAAGAAGCCCATGCTTTTTTATATAAGCTAGATGATAAGTATATGAAGAGCATAGAGTCAAAGGATAGCTACCGCATAGAAAAAGCTCTCAACATCTACTTTGAAACGGGACTAACACCTAGTGCTTACTTTGCACTTCATCCTCCTATAACCACTATAGAAGAGCCTCTTCCTATCTACCAGATAGTGTGGGATAGGGAGTTACTTAGAAAGCGTATAGCCTTACGTACTACACTCATGCTAAATGATGGTCTCATAGATGAAATCTGTATGCTTGAAAAAAAGTACGGGAGAAACCTTAACGCTATGAAGTCTATAGGTATCAAAGAAACGCTAGCTTACTTAGATGGTATTTACGATAAAAAAATGCTCATAGAAAAAATAACCACAAACACAGCAAGACTTGCAAAACGTCAAACAACGTTTAATAACTCTCAGTTTGAAAATGTGATAAAAGGAAGTGTGGAAGAGTTGGAGAAGATGTTATTCTTATAGTTATACTTGTTACACCAGAGGACTGGTGAAACAAGATAAAGGTAGATTAATACCCGCTCGCAGATATCATATAGTATAAATATGAAAGTAATGGCTGTACATAGAAGATAGCAGTCACTGTTGCAACTGTTGCTAGTCCGATGATCACCATAAGTGGTTTAGAGATGTTGTAATACACCGTATCTACATCTTTTGTTGGTTCTTTTAGGAACATATATACGATGAGCTTCAAGTAGTAGTACGCTGCAACAGCTGAGTTTAGCCCCATGATGATGGCTAACCAGATGTAGCCAGCGTTAACTGCTGCTTGCATCACGTAGATTTTACCCCAAAAGAGTGAGAATGGTGGTACACCCGCAAGTGAGAGCATAAACAGAGCCATAATCACAGCACCCACTGGCATGATTTGGATAAGTCCTGCGAACTTTTCATATGGGTGGTCGTAACGCTTGTCAAATCTTCTTGTTTTGTGGCGTGAAATCCAAAGCATAGCAAAGGCTCCAAGGTTCGTAAACATAAAGAGTGCATAGTATAAAAATATCGCAGTGTTACCTTCGGTAGTGTCAAGGGCGAGAGCTGCCATGATGAAACCTGCATGAGAGATAGACGAGTATGCAAGCATACGTTTAACATCGTTTTGCACAAGTGCCATGATGTTTGCAAGTGTCATCGTAAGTACAGCTATGATGAGGATGGTCCATCTTACCCACTCAACACCAAGGTCTATGTACATACCAAAGATTCTGATACTCACAACAAAAGCTGCGATCTTAGGAACCACTGACATGTATCCAGCTAGTGGTGCTGACGCACCTTCATAGACATCTGGAGCCCACGTATGAAAAGGAAATAGAGACAGTTTAAATGAAAAGGCAACGAGCAACAAGACTGAAGAACCAAATATGGCTATCATAAGTCCTGTTTCATCAAGACGTGCTTCAAGTACTTTTTTTACTACTTCTAATTCTACAGAACCTGTAAGTGCATAAACGACCGCTGAACCCATAGCAAAGAAAGCAGCTGCCAATGCACCCATAGTAAAGTACTTCACTGCCGCTTCATATGAGTTGCTTCTGTTGTGCAGAGCAATAAGCGTATAAAGAGACAATGACGCAGTCTCAAGTCCCACAAAGATGAGGATAAGATTATCTGTAGCCACCATAAACTGGAATCCTGCGATCATAAACAAAAAGAGTGCAAAGAACTCAGGGTATGAGTACTCATGGAATCTTTTAGACGTTAAAGCAAGAGGGATAAATATCATCGAACCACCGATAATCATCAATTGTGAGATAATAGAAATACCATCTATAAGCATCACATCAAAGAAACCACGCTCGTTTACATTAAGTCCAAGTACAGAACCAAAGTCTATAAAGAGTACCAACACCGTTAGCATCACATAAAGTGATTTGTGTAGTTTTTCATTGAGTAAATCAATGATAAGGATAATCAGACCACCTGCGATAGCAATAAGCATAGGGGCAAGGGTAATAAGGTTTAGACTTTCTAAACTTACGTTAATAGGCTCTAACATTATTTAGCCTCCTTTGTTGATTTTGCAACTCTTATCATATCTTT
>JALSMC010000092.1 GCA_026987995.1 Sulfurimonas sp.
TGCTTCACTCTCTACATTGATGTAGAGTATATCTTTGTCTATCGCTTCACGAATTTCATCATCAGTTTTTCCAACACCTGAGAAAATAATCTTATAAGCGGGGATTCCTGCCATAAATGCACGTCTCACTTCTCCGATAGAGACACAGTCAGCACCACTTCCCATCTTTGCAAAGTGTTTTACAACACTGAGATTTGAGTTTGCTTTTACAGCATAGGCTAAGATAGATTTTCTACCTTTAAATGCAGCTTTTAATTCACTGTATTGCGTTGACATATAGTCAAAGTCATAGATGTAAAGGGGAGTTTTGTACTCTTGTGTTATCGCTTTAAAGTCAATCATAAAAATTCCAAATTCTTTTTTAAATGATTTTATCCAAAATGTGCTTATAGCCTTGTTAAGTAGCCATTCTATATTTTCGCCACTGCCTTAATGCTATAAGAAAAAGTAGAAAAACAGGCATAATTACACCTACTTCACTAGAAATTGTTTTGTTGTTTGAGAGTTCTATAAGCATAAATAAAACACCCCAAATAAGTAAAGTTGCTAAAATAGCTCCAAAACTAAAAAGACTTACATTTAAAAAACGCACACTTATTGGTACAAAGAAAAATATAATGACTATTAAACAAGGCACAAAAAATGGATAAATAAATATCTTATAAAGTGCTCCTTTAATACTACCAGTATTCATATTTTGCTCTTTTAAAAGGATAATAGCATCGATAGCATTTATAATAGTGAAGTTTACTTTACCCTCATATACTTGATCGAGAATTTTAGGACGAAACCCTTCTAATATTTTCAAATCATTTGTTTTAGTTACTATAATACCACTTGAAGTAAAACTCAAATCATCAGGTTTAGTAATAATATCTGCCTCTTTTATAAACCAATAATTATCTCTATACACTGCTTCCTTTGCGATAACAACCTCTTTTAATGAGTTGTTTTTTACACTAAAAACACGAACATTTTCTGCTCTTTCTTCTAGTGGAATCATTTTTGAGAAATAAACAAACTGCCCCTTATATGTAAAAAAGAGGTCTCTTGTAGGACTTAGGTATTGGTTGTTTTCACGAATATTGTTTGAAAACTCATCTGCTCTAGCAAAACTAGACCAAGCATGTAGGGAGATAAAAAGCATGATAATTGTAGTTGAGACAACAACAAAAGGGCGTAAAACGTCCACTCGTGTGTACCCTAAAGAGAAAAAGGAAACTAAAGCATTAGAACGAATTAAAAATATTTTTGTACTTATCATCGCAAATACAAGAGCTAAAGGAAGTAACATATCGATAGCGAAGAATGCTTTATATACTAAATAAATCAAAATAAGGTTTGCAGAAGAAGAAAGACTTTCTGCATTTCCCATATAGTCAAATCCAACCATAAAAAGGACTAAAGCAGTCATAATCACAAAAAAATACTTGAGATAATGAAATGCTATGTATTTAAATGCTAGCATTATAACACCTGCTGTGGCTGTGCTTTTTGTGCAAACTTTGCACTTGTTTCTTCTATCGTATGTTCTAACATATATATCACAGCATCACAAGTCTTATCTATCCATTCATCTAAATACTTTTGTTGTTCTTGACTAAAAGCACCTAAAACATAGGATGTGACTTCTCCCTTATGCTCTGGTTTTCCAATCCCCATTCGGACTCTTATATATTCTTTGCCAATGTTAGCATCTATAGATTTTAAGCCATTATGACCACCGTGACCACCACCTTTTTTAAAACGCAGACTACCAAAAGGCAGATCTAAATCATCATGTATTACAAGCACATCTTTGAGTTTGTAGAAGTTTTTTACTTTAATGACACTATCCCCTGAGAGGTTCATAAAAGTTTGTGGTTTTAATAAAAAATGATTTTGGAATTTGTAGCATTTACCTAAAAAAGATGTCGAAGTTACATCTCTTGCATTGAAGCGTTTCGTAAGCTCATCTATAAGCATAAAGCCTATGTTGTGACGTGTATTTTCATAGTCGGCACCAGGATTGCCTAGTCCGACTATAAGCATAAATTACTTCGCTTTAATGATACTTATTAAAGCAACACGATCAGCATCTAAGATAGTGATATTTGCTAATTCTGGAAGATCACGAACTAGTTTAGAATCACCTGTATCCATCTCTGTTACATCGATTTCTAACTTATTCATAAGGTTCTCTGGAGTACATTTAACAGTTAAACGCTCTTTAGCAATATGTACTAGACCTTTGTTCTTAAGACCTATTGCTTCACCAACTGCTACAACTGGAATGTTGAACTTTGTCTCAACACCTGGTTGTGCTACCATTAAATCAACGTGAAGTAAGTTTCCTGTAACTGCATGTGACTCATAGCCTTGAACAACTACATTTAACTCTTGACCAGCAACTTTTACTGGGAATGCTATAGTTTCTTTATTACGAACAGTACGGATATACTCATTTGATTTGAATGCAGCATTGATATTCTCAAAACCTTTTCCGTAGATATTTGCAATTAGATAACCATCTTTACGTAGGGCTTTTGTAGCACCTGTGCTCATACTCTCTCTAACGATACCTTCTAACATATTATTTCCTTGTGTTTAAAAATGGTTGAAATTATACCCACTTATGCTTTAAGTATTACTTCAAGTCAAAGATATCAGCATCATCATGATCTATTTGTATACTCTCACTTGTTGTTGATTGATCACTTGCTTTACCACTTGAGAGACCACTGATTTTAAGTTCTAAGTCAGATGCAGAAGTTGCATTTTTGAGTGCTTGTTCTTTTGAAATAATGCCATCATTATATAAATCAAGTATAGACTGATCAAAACTTTGTGATTTATAGTGCTCTTTTCCAGCTTCAATAGTATCACGTATCTCATAATCACGATTTTCCATGATGAGTTTTTCAATTCTAGGAGTTCGTACAAGAACTTCCATCGCAGCACGACGTCCACCATCAATAGTTGGTACAAGTCGCTGAGAGATAACACCTTGAAGCACTCCTGCTACAGAGAGTCGTACACGGTTTTGCTCTTCTGGTGGAAACTGCCCAATAATACGGTTGATAGTCTCTTTAGCATCAATTGTGTGCAGAGTTGAAAAAACTAAGTGCCCTGTATCTGCTGCATGAAGTGCAAGATTTATAGTCTCTTTATCCCGCATCTCTCCAACCAAAATAATATCAGGATCTTCACGAAGAGCAGCGCGGAGTGCTGTACCAAAAGAGAGTGTATCTTGTCCAACTGAACGCTGGTTAATGATGCAGTTTCTATCTTTATGAACAAACTCAATTGGATCTTCGATTGTGATTATATGCTGTTTTCTAGTAAGG
>JALSMC010000093.1 GCA_026987995.1 Sulfurimonas sp.
AAACAGTTGAAAGTGGCCCCGTCGTCTAGCGGTTAGGATCCATGGTTTTCATCCATGTTACAGGAGTTCAATTCTCCTCGGGGTCACCACTTATATACCTCATAAAGAACAATCAAACTCAACCTTTATTAATCAAAAATTTGCTAAAATTGCAAAAACTATTTTTAGGAATTTTAATGCTTAGATTTGCATCAAGTCCAACAGGTGATATGTCCATTAGTGACCTTCGTATTGCCCTCTTTAGCCATTTAATAGCACAAGAAAAAAAAGAAGACTTAATTATTCGTATAGAAGATATGGATAAGAAAAAAAATATTGATGGTAAAGATCAAGAGATACTAGGTATACTCGGTCTTTTTGGGATTACTCATACTCAAGTTATCTACCAAAGCGAGAGTGTGCGTTTTCACTCTGCTATGGCACTACAACTCGTACATGAGAAAAAAGCATTTTCATGTTTTTGCTCAGACACTTGGATAGAAAAAAAACATCAAGAGGCAAAAGAAGCAGGTATAGAGTACAAATATGATGATGCTTGTCGTAACCTGCCCGCCGAATTAGTTATTGATAATACAAGTCCTTTTTGCATACGTATAGTTAAAGCAGAGGATGGTGAAAGTTTTGTTATTTTAAATCAAGATAAAATCCCAACTCATAACTTTTCAACTGCTGTAGATGATATGCTCAATGATATTAGCATAGTTATTTGTACTCAAGATTTAAAGAACGACACCCTATTCCAAGAACATATCAGAGACTCACTAGAGTATGATAAAAGGATAGAGTATCGTTATATTCCTCAACTTGAGGGTAGTGTAAGTGTTAAGTCTTTGCTAGAACAAGGTTTTTTACCTGAAGCTATATCAAATTATTTAATATCACTAAATGCAAAGAATAGCCCTATTCGCTTTAATATTGATGCTCTGCGTTGTATTAACAAAGAACATCTAAAAGCACTTGATAGTAAAGAGTTATCGCGTTATGTAGGTTTTGCAGATGCTGAAATAGGCGAACTCGCTCGTATTTACCTTGATGAAGTTGCAACGACAAAAGAGTTGAAAGAAAAAATAACTCCTATCTTTAGCGAACGCAATATACCTGCTACATTTAGCAAGCAGGCAACAGTAATGAAAGAAATTATTAAAGACGCACCCTACTTTGATTCGTATGATGCATTTAAAAACTATGTAAGTAAAGAGTCAAAACTTCAAGGTGAAGAGTTTTCTACTACACTGCGCTTGTTACTTACAAATGCACAAGATGGTCCTGATATAGCTCAAATCTATAAGTACTTAAAAAATTACATTGGGGAGATTATAAAATAATGCAAATGATAATAGAGATAGTTCAAGGTGTAGGTGGGATTTTAATAAGTCTTATTAGTGTTTATATTTGGATCTTGATAATTGCAGCACTGCTAAGTTTTGTTAACCCTGACCCATACAACCCGATAGTACAGTTTCTTCATAGAATTACTAATCCAGCATATATGTTTGTTAGAAGATATATACGAACAGATTTTAATAACTTAGACTTAGCCCCTTTGGTGCTTATAATTGGGTTGCAAGTTGTTATTGTAGTACTTAGCAGTCTGCTTCGTTCTCTTTAGTTATCTTTAGAAAATATTATTGGACTTGATGATACATTTGCAATATTGGCTATAAGTTTTAAGCGAGTACCCTGCTGCTCAAAGCTAACAAGATAGTACTTTTGCCAACTTACATTAGAATCAGTTAGTGCTGTAAAGTCATTATTTACTTCTAGCTCTTGTGTGCTAGTAGCATTAATGTCATTAAGAGTAAAGCTAATGAGTGCTTCACTCGTTTTAGCATACAAATAAATATAAAAATACTCACTATCTTTATATTTTTCTGGGTTGACAGTATTAAGGTATACGACATTGATTATCCCAGCAATTTTGCTTTTATCATATATTTTAGAACTTATGAGATTCTCTTCACTTTTCTCTCGTTGTTGTGAAAGATCAAAACGTGTAAAAGCATTATTGTAAGAACAAGCACTAAAAAGTAGTAGAAGTATGTTTATAGTTAAAAAAGTTTTCATTTTATCCTCTTATTTGAGCAGAATTATATCTTATTAAACTCTTCTTTTGTATAATCACTTTAAATTTTTATAGGGGAAGCCAAAAGTGAGTAAAAGATTAGCCGTAGCATTTACCGGACCTTCAAATAGTGGAAAAACTACTCTTATCTTAAAAGTAGCTCGTAAACTCATTCATGAAAGAGGTTTAAAAGTAGCCATTATCAAGCATGACCCGAAAGACAAGGCACATTTTGATGTTGAAGGAAAAGATAGTTATAAGTTTAGTGATACTGGTGCAGAGGTTATAGTGACTTCTCCTACTCGCACAACATACTTTTCCCAACAGCGCTCAGAACTTGACGATATGATAAGACTCTTTGATGACTTTGATGTTTTACTTGTTGAAGGGTTGAAGAACTTACCGCTCCCTAGAATATCAGTGTTTCGAAAATCTTTAGACAGTGACTACTTTTCTTATATGGATGCACTTGCCACCGATTCAAGCATAGATTTAGATACACATAATTTACCAAAAAATATAGATGTACTCGACTTAAATAACGCAGAGCAAGTTATTGAGTGGATACTTACAAATGCAAAAAAAGTTTAAAAAAGGAAAATAATGAGAGATATATTTGACGCGATACAGAGAAGTGCTAAAAGAATTAAAAATGCTATAGATGTAAAAGATATAGGATATTCACAGCTAGAAAATAGTTCTGGTGAAACGCAATTGCAACTCGATATTCAGTGTGATTTGATTATTCAAGAAGAGTTTTCTAAAGTATCTTCTGTACATACTATAGCAAGTGAAGAAAAAGAAAAAGAGATGGTTCTAAATGAAAATGGTAAGTATTTTATTGCTTACGATCCTCTTGATGGCTCATCTTTAGTAGATGTAAACCTTAGTGTTGGTACTATTTATGGAATTTACGAAGGTGAATTTGGTGCAGAACATATGGTAGCTGCTTGTTATGTTGTTCATGGTCCACGTGTTGAGATGGTTTTTGCTGAGAATAAAACAAAACTCTATCTTCTTCAAAACGGTGAGTTTGAGTTTGTTAAAGAGATAAGACTTACACCAAAGGGTAAACTTATGGCTCCGGGTGGCACGCAACAAAACTGGGCACCTTATCACAAAGCTATGATAGATGGTTTTTTCTCAGAAGGTTACCGTCTGCGTTACTCTGGTGGAATGGTTCCTGACTTACACCACATTCTTCTCAAAGGTGGAGGACTTTTCTCATATCCTGGAACTA
>JALSMC010000094.1 GCA_026987995.1 Sulfurimonas sp.
CAAACGCCATTTAGAACGTTACAAACTCACAGATATCAGCCCTGCTATAAGAGAAGAGTTAAAAACTTATCTTGTTGAGCATGCTGCTGACTCAGAACAACCTATTTTACCAGGATTATAATTATGAAACATGCCCTTCTTTTAAGTCTTCCTATTCTACTACTCGCATCAAACAGTACTATTAATGACAAAATAAATATTCTTCAACAAGAGATAGATGCACTTAAAAAAGAAGTGGTTTATCAAAAAGAAGATATGGAAGAGGTTAGACCAATTTTAGAGTCAGTTGAGAAAAAATCCATCTTAGATAAAATAAACTTTTCGCCTGAACTACTACTACGTTTTGATAAATTTGATTATGTCAATGGAAAAATTGAAGGGGAAAATACAAAAATATATAATAATAGTGATAGCTCCCTCAATGGTTTACAAAGACGTGATGAGTACTCTAAAAACTTTGATATAGCCTCTTCTATTCGTTTTAGACTTAATATGGATGCAGATTTAGAAGAAATAAAATTTCATGGACGATTACTTTACATGAACTCTTCTCAATCAAACCAGAGAGTCTGTATTTTATCACGCGACATAAAAGCAGGAACATCTGGTAGTGCTTTTGATGTTGATCGTGCCTATATAGACTACACACCAAATCTAGCTTCGGAGTATGCTTTTACCTTTTCTTTTGGTATTTTACCTACAACAGGTGGAACACCTATGCAGTATGCACAAGATAAAAAACGCAGTTCTCTATTCCCTGCCCTTGTGTTTGATATGAACACATATGGTATGATTGCTACACAAAAGCTAGCACAAGATACTTATGTTCGTCTTGTGCTAGCAAAACCTTACACATTAAGAGCAAACTTTTATCCTTATCAATGTAATAGAGAAAATATAGACAATGCAAATATAGTTGGGTTGTATACAGATACAAAGTTTAAGTTTCTAGGTCATTCCTTACTCTCTTTTGGTGTTAATATGCTTAACGACCTCAAAGCACACCCTTATCTTGGTCCTGATGTAAGTTCTTCAAATTCAAATATTTTAGGAACTATGCTTACATTTGGAATAGGAATTGATGTTCAAAGATTTCTAAAAAGTGATACTACACTTTTTTTACATACAGCAGTCTCCAATCCACATGGAAATGGAAACAAAGATGACTACCAGATTAGTGCAAATAATCCCAATGATGCAACACAAACACTAAGTGATGGACTCACACAAAATGGTAGTGTTGGTTTTACAGAGGCAGAGTATGCAAGTGGAGAGATGCTTGGCTCTAATGGGTATTCTTTATATATAGGTTCAAAGTATGATTTCAATCCTCAATGGAAAGTAGGTGCAGAGTATAATTATGGTAGTAAATACTGGTTTGCTGCAACCCAAGGTGCAGAAGATATGTTTAATAAATTAGCTACGAGAGGTAGTGCTTATGAGCTATATGCAACATGGCAATACCATAAACACCTCAATGCAAAACTTTCCTACTTAAATATACACGAAGAGTATACAGGAAGTGGTTGGCACTTTGGCGAACCGGCTAAAAAAGATGCCTCGCAGAGTATACTCTCTTTAAGTCTTGAAGCAAAGTTTTAAGCCATGAGACTTCAATCAAAATTATCTCTTACTATAATTTTTAGTTTACTCCTTTTACTTATACCCTTGAGTGTGAGTTATAGTTATATAGATAAAAACAATAGTATGCTTAGCTACCTAAATGAAAAACATGTGCAACTTAATTATTACACTTACAAACTTAATTACGATATCAAAAAGCACCAAACAGATGTTTTACAACTCATACTCCTAAAAAAAATAGAAAAACTACAAAACACAAGTGCAAGTTTTATAGATGTACATCAAGACTTATCCAAAATAGAACTTTTTATATCACACCATAAAGAGCAAGTATCCTTAGAATTTATAAAACTATTTGAGACTATCAACACAAGAGTCACTGCTTATAAAATAGTACGAGGATCTCTTTATAAAGCACTTCAAACTCAAGATTCACTCGATTTTGAAGATGCACTTGTTGGTTTTAATTCTGTTGCAATGAAGTTTTCTACAGATACACAAAAACTCATGGAACTCTCTAACCGTGAGCTTAACAAAGAGATACAAACTATACAAAAAAACAACAACTCTGGTCACACAACACTCATACTCTCTTTCTTTATAGCACTCTTTTTAATCTCTTTATCCCTTTATAGATTTAATAAATTGCACAAAGACCTTAAAAAACAGCTTCTTAAAACACAAAAAACAGAACATTTACTTCAAGATGCACAGGTACAACTCCTCAAGTACAATGAGGATTTAGAGAGAGAAATAAATAAAAAAACACAAGAGTTACATGAAAAAATCTACAACTCTTTTTTAACAGGCCTAGCAAATAGAAACCAGTTGTTAGAAGACCTTAAAACAAAGGAAATAAGTAAGATAGCTATTTTAGATATTGACAAATTTCAGTCCTTTAATGACATCTATGGTGAAGAGCTTGGAAATGTTGCAATTTCAATGAGTGCTAACTTTTTAATAAGTAGGACAAGAGAAAAAGAACTCAAACTGTACCATCTTAGTGGTGATGAATTTTGTCTTGTATGCACAAAGAAAGATAATACTGAGACAGAGAAATTTATTCAAACTGTTGAAAGCATTTTAAAAGAGTTTTCAGCTGAAGAGTTTAACTACGAAAAACAAACTTTTCAACTTGTAATGAGTGCAGGAGTCTCTTTTAGTGGTAGAGAAAAAATGCTAGCTTATGCTGATATGGCTTTAAATGATGCTAAAAACAGAAATATTCCACTATCAATTTTTAATGAAAATAAGCAGTTGGAAAAAACTCACAAAAAAGATTTAGAGTGTCATAAAAAATTAGTAAGTGCACTCAAGAGAGATAGCCTTCTCTCATATTTTCAGCCTATTATCCCTATTCAAGATAAAACTCTTAGCATAAAATATGAATCCTTAGTTCGATTACAAGATGAAAACGGAAAGATTATTCCCCCGTTTAACTTCCTTGATGTTGCTAAAACAAACCGAATTTACTATAAAATTTCTCAAGTTGTGATAAAAAATACTTTTTCTGTTGTTCAAAAGTATAAAATTCCTTGCTCAATTAATATCTCTTTACAGGATATAGAAAATGAACTTACGATGAAGTACTTCTTTTCTCTTTTAGAAGAGTTTGCTTATTCTAGTTTATTAACAGTAGAACTTTTAGAAACAGAAAATTTTAAAAATTATAATCTAGTGTATAATTTTTGTATCAAAGTGCGCTCCTACGGTGTAA